>JAURVW010001233.1 GCA_030655275.1 Solirubrobacteraceae bacterium | reverse complement strand
ACGGCGCCTCCGACTGGCCGACCTTCGCGGAGAAGGCCCAGAAGCTCATCTCCTCCGACAAGGTCGCCGTCACGTTCGGCGGCTGGACGTCGGCCTCCCGCAAGGCGATGCTGCCGGTCTTCGAGAAGAACAAGCAGCTCCTCTTCTACCCGGTCCAGTACGAGGGCCTCGAGGCTTCCCCGTACATCTTCTACACGGGCGCCACCACCAACCAGCAGATCATCCCGGGCCTGGAGTACCTCAAGGAGGAGGGCAAGAAGAAGGTCTTCCTCGTCGGCTCCGACTACGTGTTCCCGCGTACCGCCAACAAGGAGATCAAGCTGTGGGCCAAGGCCAACGGCATGGAGATCGTCGGCGAGGAGTACACGCCGCTCGGTCACACCGAGTACGGCACGGTCGTCAACAAGATCAAGTCCGCGAAGCCGGACGCGATCTTCAACACGCTCAACGGTGACTCCAACGTCGCCTTCTTCAAGCAGTTCAAGTCCGAGGGCATGAGCTGCGACAGCACCCAGGTGATGTCGGTGTCTATCGCCGAGCAGGAGGCCAAGGGCGTCGGTATCGACAACGTCAAGGGCTGCCTGACCGCGTGGAACTACTACCAGACCACCGACACGCCGGAGAACAAGGAGTTCGTCAAGAACTACCACGCGAAGTTCAACGGCTCCCCGACCGACGACCCGATCGAGGCCGGCTACGTGAGCGTCTACCTCTGGGCCGCGATGGCCGAGAAGGCCAAGTCGATCGACCCCGAGAAGATCAAGGCGGTCGCCGACGGCACCACGTTCAAGGCGCCGGAGGGTCTCGTCACGGTCAACGGTGAGAACCACCACATCACCAAGACGGCCCGCATCGGCAAGATCAACGGCGAGGGCCTCATCGACGAGGTCTGGGCCTCCGACGGCCCGATCGACCCGGATCCGTTCCTCAAGACCTACGACTGGGCGAAGGGCCTCTAGGGCTCCCGAGCCACACCGGCCGGGCCTGAACCCCGCCGGTCGCCCAACGGCAGGCTTCCCACCCGAAGCCGGCTGACTCACCGCGCCGGGCGGGCCTTCGAGAGAGGGCCCGCCCGGTGTCGTTGCGGGGTGCGGGTGGCCGTGCACGCGCGAGGTCTTCGTCGCCGAGTCGGCCGTGACCGCCCTTGGCGAATGCGCGCGTCCTGCCCTGCGCCAGAGTGAGGTTGCAGGGCAATCGACCGAGAGGCACGGGATGAGCGAGCGGTACTACGGAACGGACACGAAGACCTATGCGGGTTCGTCGGGCGGTCACGCCGTCGAGCTCGAATTCGACAAGAAGCTCCTCGTCCTCAATCGCGCTCGACTGCGTGTCGACGGCGACGAGGTCGACAAGGCCAACGTGTTCTACGGCGAGAAATCGCTGAAGGCGGAAGTCGACGGTGGCTCCACCATCGAGGTGGTGATCGATTCGGGCGGTGCCGGCGAACTCACCCGCGCGCAGCTCAAGCAGCCCGACGGCTCCTGGGTCGACCTCGAGGAGTCCGTAGGCGCCTGACACCCTTCAATGTGACGTCTGGCGGCGTCACATTGAAAGGTGACATCCTGGCGTCTACGCTCGACCCGTGTCCTCAGCCTTGTCCCGGCCTCTCACTCGGCGCGTCCCGCGCCGACCGGGCCCTCGACCCGCGCACGGAACCGTCGTCGTGACCGGCGCGTCGTCCGGGATCGGCGAGGCGACCGCGCTGCACCTGGCCGGGCTCGGCTACCGCGTGCTCGCCGGCGTGCGCAGCACGGCCGACTTCGAGCGTCTTCGCGCAACGTCGCCGGGGATCGAGCCGGTCATGCTCGACATCACGAACGAGGACCACATCGCCACGCTCGTCGAGTTCGTCGAACGGTCGGCGCCGGGTGGGCTGGCCGGCCTGGTCAACAACGCCGGGATCGCGTCGGTCGGCCCGATCGAGATGCTCTCCCTCGACGAGTGGCGCGCCGTGATGGACACGAACGTGATCGGCACCGTCGCGATCACCACGGCCCTGCTGCCACTGCTCTTCGAGGCCCGGGGTCGCATCGTGAACATCAGCTCCGGCGCAGGCCGGATCGCGTTTCCGCTGTTCGGTCCGTACGCGTCGTCGAAGTTCGCGATCGAGGCGTTCAGCGACGTGCTCCGGCGCGAGATCGGCGAGCACGGGGTCGACGTGGTGTGCGTCGAGCCGGGCGTCGTGTCGAGCTCGATCTTCGACAAGAACCTCGCGGCGTCCTACGCGCGCGCCGAGCAGCAGTCCGAGGCCCAGGCCGGGCGCTACCGCGGCCTGTTCGACTCTGCTCATCGCTCAGCCGAGGAGGCCGGCGCCGGCGGCGCGGCCGCGCCCGACACGGTCGCACCCGTCGTGGCAAAGGTGCTTGCGGCTCGTCGCCCCAAGGCCCGCTATGCCGTCGGCTGGGACTCCCGCACCGCAGCCATCTGCGCGCGGTTCCTGCCGGACCGCCTCATCGACCTCGTGATCCGCAGGCTCACCTCGAGCTGAGGCGCGGTGGGGGCACCGTCGACCGGCGGTAGCGTGGGGCTTCATGCGGCACACCCCGAAGTACTCGGTCACCGATGAGGCCGTCGTGCGGCGGATGATCGAGGAGCATCCGTGGACGACGTTCGTCTCGACCACCTCGGAGGGGCTCGTCGCCTCGCACTACGCGTCGCTGCTGGAGGAGCGCGAAGACGGGCGACTGTCGATCGTCACGCACCTGGGCCGTCCCGACGACAAGGTCCATCAGCTCACGGCCGGCCAGGAGATCCTCGCGATCGTGCAGGGTCCGCACGGCTACGTGTCGCCCAGCTGGTACTCGGCGGCGGACAGGTCGGTCCCCACCTGGAACTTCAGCGCCGCCCACCTCAGCGGCACCCCCGAGCTGCTCGGTGAGGAGGAGAACCTCCGGGTGCTCGAGCGGCTCGTCGCGCACTTCGAGCAGCACGTCGCCGATCCGCAGTGGCTCGTCGTGCCCGAAGCCGTCGAGCTCGCGCGCGGGACCGTCGGGATGCGGCTGATCGTCGACCGGCTCGTCTGCAAGGTGAAGATGAGCCAGGGCCAGGACGAGGAGACCCACGGCAACGTGTTGCGCGAACTTCGCGGCGACGGTCCCTATGCCTCGCCGTCGCTGGCCGACGACATGGAGCGCGCCCTCGCTGAAGGCCTCGGCGGCGACCCGCGCGCCTCTCGCTGAGCGCCGAACGTCGCGATTGGCCCCCAGCTGGGGGTGAATTTCGACGTTCGGCCCGCCCGGGGGCGCTGAGCTGACGGCCGCGCCGACAGCGCGTACCCCGCGCCCGGGCAACCTTCGTACATCGGGACAAGCGGTCGGCTCGCTGGAGCGGGCAGACTCCACGGAGCCATGCATCTCATCGACGGCGTTCCCCACCAGCATCTTCCGGATCCGCACCAGCCGGCGGCGCACGGCCACGGCCACGGTCATCGGCCGATCCGCATCGGGATCGGCGGCCCCGTCGGCTCGGGCAAGACGGCGCTCGTCGCGTCGCTCTGCCGCGCCTTGGCCGGTGAGCTCGGGCTCGCCGTGGTGACGAACGACATCTACACCACCGAAGACGCCGACAACCTCCGCCGCGCGGGGGTGCTCGAGGAGCGCCGGATCGTGGCCGTGGAGACGGGTTGCTGCCCGCACACGGCGATCCGCGACGACATCTCCGCCAACCTCGACGCCGTCGAGCGGCTCGAGGAGGAGCTCGGCGACGTGCAGCTCTCGCTCATCGAGTCCGGTGGCGACAACCTCACCGCGATCTTCAGCCGCGGGCTCGTCGACAAACAGATCTTCGTACTCGACACCGCCGGCGGCGACGACGTGCCACGCAAGGGCGGCCCGGGTGTGCGCGACGCGGACCTCCTCGTGATCAACAAGATCGATCTCGCGCCGTTCGTCGGCGCCGACATCGAGCTCATGGAGAGCGACGCGAAGGCCCGTCGCGGCGACCGCCCCGTCGCGATGACCTCGCTCGCCGACGGCACCGCCCCGCCGCAGGTGGCCACGTGGATCCGGGACCAGGTGCACGCCTGGGCCCACCACCACTAGTCGCGCCGAGCGGGACTTCGGCGTCGATCGGCCTTTCGGCGTCGATCGGCACTCCGGCGCCGATCGACGCCGGCGCCAAGCGGTGGCGCCGGGTGGACGGCGCAACCGCCGTCCGTCAGAAGGCTGCGCGCGCCTCGCCGAGGCTGCTCGCAAGCGCCTGCAACGCCCCGCGGCCGTGGGCCGGGGCGCTGAACCGGCGCTCGGTGAAGAACTCGTCGTGGCCGTGCGAGGAGACCACGGCGCCGTGGCCGAGCTCGGCGGCGCCGGCGTGGTCGTCGTCCGACAGCAGGATGAGCTGAGCCGACGGGAGGCCCTCGGCGGAGGTCGACCGGATGAGCTCGATGGCGAGCTCGGTCCCGCCGCCGTCGCCCATGACCGCCACGGCGCTCGGGTCGCCGGCGTCGTCGACGAGGTCGTCGTAGATGCCGAGCAGCTGCGCCGGGAGGGCGAGGGTCTGGTCGGCGTCGTCACCGACGTGCACCGGCACGGTGATGGTGCGGCCCGTGCGCTCGGCGAGACGGGCGAGGAGCGCCCAGTGGACGGCGTGCGCGCCCGGGGCGTCGACCGCGCCATGGAGGTAGAGCACGTGGCCGCCATCGCCGTCGATCGGCAGGAGCGGCTCGGGCGGCGTGAGCGTGAAGACGGTCCAATCGGCGACGGAGCGCTCGGCGACGTCGATCCGTCGAGTCACCGCGCGTGGCGGTCGCTGCTGCTCGACGGCGTGGCTCGGGGCCGCCGCGCTGCGGGCGGGACGGTCGGAGGTGGTGGCGGCGCGGTGGATGAAGGCGCTGCCGATGAGGCGTGGGCGGGACATGGCGGGTGGGCCTACGTTCGTGATTACGTCATCACCCTAGTGGCGAATTCGAACGGCTCTGTGAACCGGCTCCGGAGGCCACGACGGCCTCTCGATCCGGGTGGACCGAGAGGCCAGTCGCGTGACTTCCCGCAGTGTCCTGCTGCGGTCGACCGATGCTGCCCTGTACTCGCTGGAGGACGAAGACGGTGGGCGCCATCAGGCCGTGAAGGTGAGCGCCGAAAGCGATCGCCATGTCTCGATCGCACTCCCGGGGGAACGGCTTGATGCTCATCGCGAGCATAGACCAGATCGCCCCACAGGTAAATGAAATTACCTCGGCGGGTTCTCAGTCCTAGCCGGTACCAGGAAGTTCCTCGGTGGCCGACGGTCAGAAATCCAGGGCTGGCGTATCGCGTCGTTATGCACGCGGGGCGAACGAAGTCGACGGTTCGCGGCGCGGGCGGTCGTCGCTGACCGGCGGCGACGCTGGCTGGTGACAGGCCGGACCGTAGCGTGCAGCACGTGGTCTGGCTCTACGTCATCGGAGGAGTGGTCGCGCTCATCGGCTTTGCCATCTGGCAGCTCTTCGCCACGGTGCCGACCGACATCATCGGTCGGGGGTTGCTCGGCCTGGGCGTTCTCATCGCCTTTTCGATGGAACTCGTCGGCTGGGTGCTGCTGCCGCTACGGCTCCTCGCGTGGCTCGATACGAGCGACACCAACTCCCGGCGCGACCGCAAGGCCGACAAGGCAGCGCAGGAACGCGCGGCGATGCGCGCTCGCACCGCCGCCCGGCAGGCCGCCCGCGAACAGGCCGCTCGCGAACCGGCCGCGCCGAGCTAGCTCTCGAAGACCGGCTTGCGCTTCTCCAGGAAGGCGGTGATGCCCTCCTGGCCCGACGGCGAGGCGGCGAGGTCGGCGATCGACATGGCCTCGCGCGGGAGGTGGGTCTCGAGCGTGTCGGTCGCGCCCTGGTGGATGAGGCGACGCGTGGCGCCCAGCGATGACGGCGAGAGCGCCGCGAGCGTGGCGACGACCTCCTCGGAGCGGGCCGCGAGTGCGTCGTCGTCGACGGCCTCGGTGACGAGGCCGATCTGGGCGGCCTCCTCGGCGCCCACGAGGCGGTTGGTGAGCATCAGCTCCGTCGCCCGGCGCGTGCCGACGAGCCGCGGGAGGGTCCAGGACATGCCGCCGTCGGGCGAGAGCCCGGCCCCGGTGTAGGCGGCAATGAAGGCCGCGGAACGCCCCGCGATCGCGATGTCGGCGGCGCAGACGAGGCTCAGTCCGGCCCCGGCGGCGACGCCCTGCACGGAGACGACGAGCGGCGCATCGAGCGCCAGCAGGGCGAGGATGCCGTCGTGGAGATCGCTCGCCAGGTGGATCAGGAGGCCGCGTGGGTCGTCGGTGCCGGCAAAGGCGGAGATGTCGCCGCCCACACAGAAGGCCTTGCCCTCGGCGCGCAGGTGCACGACGCGCAATCCGTCGGCGGCGGCCAGCGTGGCGATCGCCTCCTTGAACGCGTGGCCCCAGGCGAGGGTCATCGCGTTGGCGTTCCCCGGACTGCTGAGCGTGATCGTTGCGACCCCGCCGTCGATGGTCATCGTGATCGGTTGCGCGTCGGGCATCGCGCAGCAATCTAGATGAAGGGTCAGTCCTCGAAGTCGCCGGCGGTGCGCCGGACGGACTCCAGGAGCGCGCTGAGCTGCTCCTCGTCGGCGGGCGCGAGGCCCTCGAGGGCGAAGGCCGCCGCGTTGAGTTCGAGCGTGGCGGCCTCGGCCAGGGTTCGCCCGGCGTCGGTGATCTCCGCGAGCGTCGCGCGACGGTCGCGGTCGTGGGGCACGCGCCGCACGAGCCCGTCCTGCTCGAGCTTGTCGATGATGTTGGTGACGCTGGTCCGGTGCACCTGGAGCCGGTCGCCGATCTTTCCGAGCGGCATGGCGCCGCTGCGCGTGAAGCACAGGAGCATCAGGGCCTCGTAGCGCGGAAAGGTGAGGCCGTGGCCGCGCAAGAGCTCGTTCAAGCGCGCAAGCAGGATCTGCTGGACGCGCATGATGTTGGTCACCGCGGTCATGGGGCGCGCGGGCTCCGGGCCCCAGCGGTCGGTCCAGTGTCGCCGCGCCTCGCCGATCGGGTCGAAGGGAAGCGGGTCGGGCACGCCCTAACCCAATCACACCCCGCCCGCCCGCAATGCTCGGATTGCAAATAGTCGGACTTCCTCCTATTCTGGTGGCGCCACAAGTCTCGCTCCGGGCGCGATGCTCAGAGCCACCCGTGAACTCTCGCCCGAACGGCCCTCCGTCATGACCGCCACCGCCACCGTCATCCCGCACTTCATCGGCGGGGCCCGCACCGACGGCTCGTCCGGCCGCTTCGCCGACGTCTTCGATCCGAGCACGGGCCAGGTGCAGGCGCAGGTCGCGCTGGCCTCCAGGAGCGAGGTCGACGCGGCCATCGCGAACGCCGCCGCCGCGCAGCCGGCCTGGGCCGCGACGAATCCGCAGCGCCGCGCCCGCATCCTCAACCGCCTCGTGGTGCTCATCAACGAGCACGCGCAGGAGCTCGCGGAGCTGCTCTCGAGCGAGCACGGCAAGACGGTCGCCGACGCCAAGGGCGACATCCAGCGCGGCGTCGAGGTGCTCGAGTTCGCGACCGGCATCCCGCACCTGCTCAAGGGCGAATACTCCGACGCGGCCGGCACCGGGATCGACGTCTATTCCATGCGCCAGCCGCTCGGCGTCGTCGCCGGGATCACGCCGTTCAACTTCCCCGCGATGATTCCGCTCTGGAAGCTGTCGCCCGCGATCGCGGCCGGCAACGCCTTCATCCTCAAGCCCTCCGAACGCGACCCGTCGGTGCCGCTGCGGATCGCCGAGCTCGCCCTGGAGGCCGGTCTGCCGCCCGGCATCCTCAACGTGGTCAACGGCGACAAGGAGGCCGTCGACGCGATCCTCGATTCCGAGACGATCAGCGCGGTCGGGTTCGTCGGCTCCACGCCGATCGCCGAGTACATCTACTCCCGCGCGGCCGAGACCGGCAAGCGCGCGCAGTGCTTCG
>JAURVW010001229.1 GCA_030655275.1 Solirubrobacteraceae bacterium | reverse complement strand
GAGGGCGTCGTCCAGTCTTAGAGGGCCGTGCTCGGCTGCTCTTTCGAAGGTGGCCTTGACCTTACGAGCGGCATCCAGGCTCGTTGATTTACGCAATTGACAAGCGGTGCTCAGGATGGCCTCGCAGGGACTGCCACCCGGAGAAGTCGTTTCGGTATAGGGAGAGTTGATCATGGGCAAGCGTGATGACGTTGAAGAGGAGAGTCTCGTTTTCCTCGTCCTCTGGGCTGAGGGTTTGCTCCGACGGGAGAACATGAGCGCGCCGAAAGACATTATGGAGACTCCCAACATATCTCTGTCGTCTTTCAATTTGCTGCTTTAGTCGGTCAGCGTAGGTATGCAAGAAGTCTTTCCTGTTGAGGAGGAGGAGAGAGAATTGTACGGATACCTCATTGCTCAATGATGCCATGCTGGCGAGGTGATGCCCAAACTCCACAATCCAGGCATCCGTCAGTTCCTGACTTCCAAAGGGTGTAAGTTCTCGCTCAAGGGTGGCCTTGACGAAGATCTCGCGTTCTGAGGGGGCAATGTTCGGGGCAACAGCAGCGCGCATGAGTTCCCATATTCCTTCTTTGCTCTCAGCTGGGTCCTGTTCATAGGAGTAGGGGAGCGCTCGTTCCTGGACGCTGGCCCTGAAAGATGGTCCCGGGTTCGGCTCGACATCACCACATCGAAGGAGTCCAAGCCTGTTGCTCCAGCCTCTTCGCGCGCGCTGGCGTGCGCCTCGAAGGATGCCCATCTTACGACACCATTCCGGGCCTCGGAGCTTCATGTACCGCGACCGATGGATTTGGGTCCAGTCACATTCAATTTTTCGGAGGGGTCGATTGTGCGGAGACCTTCGCCTACTGCGCGATCGGTATTTGACATACCGCCTTCTGGAGCGGATGAGGATGGTCGTCGTGCGAGGAGCAGGGGTTTGTGTGAGTAGGTGTACAGACAGCAGAAGGGCAAGGCGGAGGAGCACTCCAAGACTCAACCCGTAGTGGAAAAGCTGATGCGGCTCATAGATCAGCGTTGCGGCGAGGACTGAGACGGTGGTAATTGCTTGGGCGAGGTCTCGGACAGCCAGGGAGCAGAACCATGCGTTACCACGGTGGCCCCAGGTGGCGAGACGTCGACAGGTGGCGCGAAGGGTATTCACGGCGGGTTCGATGCGGGAGAGGCGTTTCCAGCAAAAGGACTTCACTGAGCGGAGTGCAGCTAGAGCGGAGGACGCAGCGACTGAGTGGTAGACTGTGGACAGGTCTCGGCTTATGGAGGGCAGTTCAATGTTCATGGCAAGCAGTCGATCGTGGATGTCGGCAGGGACAGCGGGGAACAGCGGTTTACACCCGCATAGCAGCGCCAGAGCGCATATCACGGCTTCGTAGAAGGAGCTAAGGTACTGGGTGATCATAGTGGCTGTGTGGTAGGCTAAAGAGAGGTTCCGCAGCATCGGGTTCAGGTCGCGGG
>JAURVW010001223.1 GCA_030655275.1 Solirubrobacteraceae bacterium | reverse complement strand
AGTGGTTTGTCATTCTGCCCCACCTGATGGTGTTTGTGACATCGGCGCTGCACGCTTCGTTTGCCACAAAGGCACGACGGCTTGGTGCTGCCCATCTTGCCAACGCCGGGCCGACGACGGGCGCTAGCAACACGGATGCAGCAGACAGCAGCCGTTGGCGCGCCATTATTTTCCACCCAGCGCAGCACGTTCGATTTTTTTCTTTCCATGCCACCTCTGGCATGCTCTTCATCAACGCATGCGTGCGGCGCTCAACGCTGTTCGGCATTGCCTTCTTTGGTATTTTCGCTGCGGTGGCGATGATCGGCAAGACCGGTATGGGTCAGTCCCATCGGTGGACGGTGCTGGTGTTTGTGGTGCTCATCGTGATGTGCGTGCAGTACGCACTCCATCTCCGTCCGCCCCCACAACAAGCGTCCGATGCCTCCATTGCAGCCTACTTGAACGAGTGGATGATCGACGTGCACGCAGTGCGGGCTGGTTGGAGCGCAGCACACCCCGAATTCGTGCACTATTTCGAGCTACAGACCGCCACGGACGATATCATGCTCACCATGGGGCTGTGGTGCGCAGTCACACTGCACTACGTTGGCCTCCAAGCATACCACGCGGTACCAGGGCGAACGGAGCGGGAAGCGGCCAAAGTGAAGGGAAAATTGACCGTAACGGAGCGCCTCAAGAAGACGGAAGCGATTTCATTGGCCCGGCGTCATGGGGCAATGGAGTTTTTCAAGCGACTGCTGCCACTTCCAGAGGGCCGTCGAGACTTCACCCGTTCGTCGTCCATGAGCATCGGGGACGCGGTGCAGCTCATTGCCTACAAACGGTCCCCGCTGCTTGTGCTTGTGGCCATGTTCCTCCACTCGTTGTACGACGGCACGACAGACTTGTCGGTGTTCAAGATTCTGTCGTTGTTGCTGGTGCTTGCGTTCCTGCAAAACGTCCATCGTCTACCGTGGCGTGGGAACTGCTGGTGGCGGTACCTCGCTGCGTTCCACGGGGTTTGGTTTGGCCTCCGACTGGTGCTCTTCATCCCTGGGATTGTCCGGACGCAGTGGATGCTATGTGGGTTTCAGGTGCTCGGTGTTCTCCCGCATCGCAACTTGGTCAACGACGCCAGCAGCATGCTCAGCATCACCAGTGGCACGCACTGCCCTGGTGCGCCTT
>JAURVW010001221.1 GCA_030655275.1 Solirubrobacteraceae bacterium | reverse complement strand
GCCGCGACTCCCGTGGGGGTCGGGACGAGCGAGAAGCGCGCTGAGCCTGGTTCCTCGTTGAGCACCCCGGTCGGGACCGCCCTCGTGGTGCCGAGCCGCAGCAGCGGGCCGCGCGTCCCGTCAGGGGCCGCGCGCTGGGCGACCACGACGCTTCCGCTGACACCCGCCCGCTGCTCGATGGTCAGCCAGAGGGCCCAGGTCGCCCCGTCCCCACCGCCGACCACGGTCGGCAGCGAGCTCACCGGGGCCGCATCGCCGAACGCGGGCGGGGCGACCTGCCACGTGTTCGCGGCGCTCGCCGCGGCCGGCAGGAAGAGCACCGCCGAGAGCGCGGCGAGGAGGAAACGCGAAAAGGGCATCGCCGCCCATTCTCCACGCCGAGGGTGTCCGGCACAACGTCCTGCGCCCTAGACATGCACCCCAGTCTTTGACGCGGCGCCTGCTGATCAGGCCAGCCCGATGCGCCGTCGGTGGGGCGACGGCTACCTGGCTACCGCGTGCCTTCGGGCGGCGTCCACGCCGCTTCGGTGCCCTCGACTAGATGGTCCTTGAGACCGAGGGCGATCGCGGCGTTCGTCGCGACGTAGTACCGCGCGACACGGGCCAGAGCGCGAATCGGTCCGGCGGGGGCGGCATCCGGCTTGGCGGCGGCCGCGAGGAGCAGCGCCTGGCCGAGGAGCAGGAGCCGGGCGATGCGCGACTGGCGCGCGGCGCGGACCGACGAGTAGGCGAGCCAGCCATGGATGAGCGGCGCGCCGTACCGCAGCCAGCGGTGCGAGACGAGCATCAGCATGTACCGGTGCGGCTGACCGCGGAGATCGAGCAGGCCAGCGCGCAGGACGATCGGCCACGCATGGCTCATCATGCGGCGCTTGCGGCGGAACTCGCCGTCGATCGTCGGGACCATCTTCTCGACGGCCGTGGCGTCGCGAACGTCGACGGCCAGCCAACCGGCCCGGACGAGCTGGAACGGCATGGCGAGGTCGTGCCCCTGGACCGGATCGAAGGCGTAGGCGGCGTAGGCCGCGCGCTTGATCGCGTAGATCGCGCCATTGCCGGCCGTGACGGAGGCCAGCCGCGATTCCCGCTCGCGGATCGCCATCTCGTACCGCCAGTAGAGGCCCTCCTGGTTGTCGGCGCTTCCTTCCTGACCCTCCTTCTCGAAGGTCACATGCCCGCAGGCGTAGCCGACCCGGGGATGCGCGAGCGCTGCGACGAGCTCGCGCAGGGCGCTCGCCGCCCAGTAGCTGTTGGCATCGGAGAAGGCGACGATCGGCTCGTCGAGCTGGGCGATCGTCGCGTGCTGGGCGGCCATCTTGCCGCCGCGTGGGAGGTCGAGCACGAGGTCGGCGCCGGCGGTACGGGCCGCGTCGACGGTGTCGTCGGTGCAGCCGTCGGCCGCGACGACGATCCGCAGCAGGTCGCGCGGGTAGTCGAGTGCGAGGGCGTTGGCGACCTTCGTGCGGATCACGTCGGCCTCGTTGTGGGCCGGGATCACGAGCGCGACGCGCGGCAACGGCGCCTTCGTCCAGTCGCCGGGTGCGGTCTCCTCGTGCGGAACGCGCGGCGCGGGCCGACGCGGGCCGACGCGGATCACCGCGTCCTCGGCGGTGACGGCCTGGGCTCGGTCGAGGAACCACAGGAGGATCGGGTAGCCGACGTGGTGGTAGGCCAGCAGCGCGGCGGGCGCGACCGCGCGACGCTTGACGACGCCGTCCGGGAACAGCGCCGTCCACACCGCCCGGCCGACCGTCGACGTGGTGCGACCGACGACCGCGATCTTGGTCTTGACGCTCATCCGAGCAGCTCCTCGTAGGCCGCCAGGTGCAACTGGGCCACGGTCTCCCACGACCACTCCGCGCGCGCGATCCCGCGGGCGCGGGCCGTGAGGACGGCACGCTCGGTGGGGTCGGCGAGAAGGCGGTCGATCGCCGCCGCGAGGGCCGCAGGATCGGCGGGCGGGACGGTCGCCGCGGCGCCAAGCCGCTCGGCCTCGGGGAACGCGCCGACCGCCGAAGCGAGCACCGGCGTGCCGAACGCGAGCGCCGTCGCGAGCACGCCGGACTGCTCGATCTCGCGGTACGGCAGGACGGCGAGCTGGGCAGCGTCGAAGCAGGCGGCGAGCTCGCCGTCGGTCACGAAGCGGGGCACGAAGCGCACGCGGTCGTCGGCGATCGCCTGCAGCGCCGCGAGGTCGACTCCGCGCGGCTTGCCCACGATCCACAGCTCCGCGTCGGCCTTCACCTCGCGCCACGCCTCGAGCAGCACGTCGGTGCCCTTGTACGGGCGGATCAGCCCGAAGCTCAGCACGACGGGCCGGCCCGCGGGTCGATCGATGAGCTCGGCGGGCAGCGGCGCGCGACGGACGGCGGCGAGGTGCTCGAACGCGCCGTGCGGGATCACGCGCACCTTGCTCGCGGGCACACCGGCCTCGTCGATCAGACGCTGGCGGCCGTGCTCGGAGTGGGCGACGACGAGGTCGGCGCGGCCGTAGATCGCCCGCTGGGCGGCATGCTGGAAGCGACGGGCCTCGCGGGGGAGGATGTCGTGGGCGGTGATCGCGAGCGGTCGGCGGCGGGGCAGACCGAGCGCGTCGACCTCCTGCAGCGGCGCCCACTGCAGGTGCGTGATGTCGGCGGCGCGGGCGCGCAGGCGGCGCAGGCCGATCGGGTGCGATGCGATCCGGGCCGCGGTGCGGGCCGGTCCGGAGAGGTTCGCGCTCGCGCGGTAGAAGTCGCGGTGGCGCTCGTACGGGAGCGCAGCGGAGGCGTCGGTGCCGTCGGTCGCGAGGTCCCACTCCGCCGAGGCGGTCGTGATGAGGTCGACGCGTGCACCGGCCCGGGCGAGGGCGGTGGCGAGGGCGTGGTCGTAGGGCGGGGTGTAGGCCGCAGGGTCGACGAGCTGAACGTGCACCGCCGGGGAGTATCGTCGCTTCGGCCGCCCGCCGTGCCTGACCTCTCGATCCTCATCGTCAACACGCAGTCGCGCGAGCTGCTCCTCCTCGGTCTCGATGCCGTGCAGCGCGAGCTGGGCGACAGCGGCTGGACCGTCGTGCCCGCGGGCGGCCGCCCCGTGAAGCCGAATCTCGGCCGCGCGAAGTACACGGGCCTGGAGCCGACGATGGTCGCCGCGACGACCGACCGCACCGCCGAGGTGTTCGTCCTCGACAACGCCTCCACCGACGGATCCGCCGAAGCCGCCGCCGCCCATCCGCTCGCGCCAGAGGTGATCGCGCTTAAGCGCCGCCAGGGCAAGGCTGCCAGCGACTCCGACCTCCTCGCGCGGGCCGATGGTCGCTACGGCCTGCTCATGAACGAGGACGCCGAACTCCAGCCGGGGTCGCTCGTGGCGCTCGTGCGCGCGCTCGACGAGCATCCCCATGCCGCCGCCGTGGGCGCGCGCCTCGTGCGACCGGATGGCACGGGCCAGCCGTCAGCCTGGGCGTTTCCGTCGGTCGGCGGCGCGCTGTGGGCCGCGATCGGTCGCCCCAACAAGGTCGTCCAGAGCACGGGCAACCGGCTCCGCGAGGTCGACTGGGCCCAGTCTGCCGCGCTCCTCGTGCGCATCGACGCGGCCCGCGAGATCGACTTCTTCGACCGCGACTTCTTCGTCTACTCCGACGAGGTCGACTTCGCGAAGCGCCTGCGGGACGCCGGCCACACCGTGCTCTGGAGCCCCGACGCGACGGTCATCCACCACGAGCAGCTCTCCACCGATCTGGCCCGCGCCCAGCGACGCATCGTCGAGTTCCACCGAGGCCGCGACCGCTACCTGCGCAAGCACCACAGCGCCCCCGCCCGCTGGGCCATCACGGCCCTGACGGTCTTCACCTACGCCCTCCGAGCCGCCGCCGCGACGGTCCTCCCGGGCCACGACCCGGCCAGGATGCTCGCCCACGCGAAGGCCGCGGCGCGGCCGGGCCAGGGCGAGGGGCTGAAGGAAGCCGCAGAGGCGTTCAACGCTGAGCTGACGCGCTAAAGGACTCCCGGAGCCGGAGGCGTTCAGTCCGACTCTGGCGCGCGTTCGCTATCGCTGAAGAGGCCGCTGAGCACCCCTGGGGCTGCAGACAGGACCGTCGAGATCGGGAGCTCGCGAGTCCCAGTGGAGGTGGATGTTTCCCGAATGGTCTGCAGCGGTGGAACATGTAGCAACGGACGCTGTTCGGAGATCCGATCGCCCCCAAATCGAACGGTGATCGTCCTCGTATTTGGTAAGCGGATGACCGTACGAGTTGTCGGGCCCATAGGAATAGACCAGACGACCAGCCGATCCCCTGCTGGGCTGGGGAATCTCGGTCGATTTCGCGTTCGTAACTCCGCCATGATGGGCCGCCACAAGCGAAAGCACCTCTTCCGGAAGATTGGCGATCTCTCGGTACCGCGCGTCGCCCGGCAACAAGATCGTCGAGCCCGCCTCACCCACGCTGAGCGCGAGACCTGAGTTGTTTCGGCTCTTGCCCGTGCAACGATGCACCGTCACCCGCCCGAAGCGCCGCGTTGGGACGTCATCAGGCCAGACCAGCAAGGTGCCTTTGGACGCGATGAGGCCAGCAAGTACAGCGTTGTTGAAGCCGATGCTGTCTCCCTGCCGGGGAACGACCCACGTCTGTTCGAACAGGGCGTTGAACCTACGGACTAGCGCCCAGTGATCATGGTGGAAGTGGGACAGGACGATCGCCGGGTCGGCGCAGAGACACAGCCCATTGAAAGTCGCCGGTAGCGTCTTACTGTCGCGATCAGAACCACCGCCGACATCGAAGTAGAGCACTGGCTCCCCGCGCACCAACAACGCTTGGCAGGCCCCCTGCCCAACGTCGTACACGGCGACGGCGTTCGGACTCGGCCTGCCGAGAGCGTTTTCAAGCTCTTCGTCCGTGGCGTCCGGCAAGTGGCTGATATCGCCAAGCGCCGCCACACGTTGCGCGGCTGCACCGGTCAGCCATTTGAAGGACTTAACAGCCCGGTCGACGGGCGGGGAGCCGAGAGAGAGAAATTGCGATGCCGTCGAATTGTCGACGGACTCCTCCAACTCGACCTCCGCAAAACGGCCTTCCTCGCGCCGGGTCGTTCGAAGTCGCTTCAGCTCGAGAAGTGAGACCTGACC
>JAURVW010001210.1 GCA_030655275.1 Solirubrobacteraceae bacterium | reverse complement strand
GATGCCCACCCACGGGATCGACGCGGGCTTGACGATCACCGTCGGCGCCGGTGGTTCCGGTTCGTCGGGCGTCCCGCGCAGCGTGGCGCCGAGCTCGGCGGAGGCCTGGACGGCCTGCACGTCGCCGCAGTGCTTGGCCTGCACGCCGATCTCGTAGCTCCCGGCATCGAGCGCCTTCGGCCACGGCAAAGGGAAGTCGATCGAGGTGTCCGGCAGGACGGTGTCGAGCTCGCGCGTGACGAGCTGCGCCTCCTCGCCGGCCCCGGCCACGTTGACCTCCAGGAGCGGTTTGCACAGCAGCGTTCCGGTGTTCTCCACCCGCACGACGACCGACGGGACCTTCGTCCCGGGCAGCGCCTTCATCGAGACCTTGCCGAGCTGCAGCGCCTTGCCCGTGGGGCCGTCGACGATGATCTGGACCCCGACGACCACGCGGATCGTCTGCGTGATCGACATCCGCGACTTGCTGTGGGTGCGGTGGGCGTCCTGGATCGCGATGCCCGCGAGATGGTCGCCCGGCCGGGCTCCCTTCGGGATGCTCAGCGAGAAGGGGATGCGCATCTGCTTGCCGGCCGGCAGGTCGATGCTCTTGACGGGCAGGTCGACCCACGTGCTGGCGCGGGTCCGCGGATCCTCGCGGTTGGCGTACACCGCGCCGGACGTCGTGCCCGTGAGGCCGTCGACGGGGTCGATCAGCAAGTGCTTCGTGCGCTTCGACAGGTTCTCGACGATCACGGCCTGCCGGCGGTCGGTGCCGCGTTCGACGTGCAGGCGGAAGTAGGTGCCGCGTTTGTCCTGCGGGGCGCGGTCGGAGGGTCGGGCGGCGAAGGCACCGGGCTCGGGGTCGCCGGCCGCATGGGCAGGCGCCGCCGAGATGGCGGTCGCCAGGGCCGCCGCGGCGGCGAGCAGTGTGCGGCTCCAGGTCACGGGCCGCTGATGAGGCTCATCGTCCAGGAGGACGAGTAGGTGCCGACGGCCGAGGTCGCGGGCACGAGCAGCCGCCACGTGGGCGTGACCGTGAGTGCGCCGGTGCCGGTGCTGGTCGCGGCGTTGTACATCTTGGTCGCGAGCGGGGCGGTCGCACCCGACGGCAGTGTGTAGGGGTAGGTGACCGAGTTGGTCGGGGTCACGCAGGCGATCCCGGCGTCGCAGGCCACGGCGGGCGCGGTCGTGATCTGCGTCGAGCCCTGCAGGCTCACGGAGCCGTTGCTGAAGGAGGTCGAGGTCGCGGTGATGTTCCAGCCGGCGCCGGTGCCGCGCGCGTCGCTGATGTCGAGCAGCTGGGTCTGGGAGGCGGTCTGATCGGTCCCGTTGAGGGCGATCGAGGGGAAGCTCACGGCCGAGGGCGAGCCGTTGATGAAGGTGAGCGAACCGCCGGTCACGGTCTCGGTCGCCGCCGCGGTCGCCGCGTTCGCCGCGGACGGCAACGCGATCGGGATCAGGGCGAGCGGCGCGAGCGCGAGGAGCGCGCCGCGGCGAAGGTTGGGGAGCATGATTCCGTTCATTTTCCGAGGGGCCGACGGGGGTGGCACCCTGGGTCATCGGCAGCGAACGCGCCGAAAATGAACGAACTGGCGCACAGGATTCCCGTGCGGGGGGGCGGAAACTCTGAGTACCGCTCCAATACTTTTCGAGCGGTCGTCCCGCTCCTGGAACGCACCTACAGAAAAAGCCCCGTCGTAAGGGGCTCTTTGCTTGGATCAGGACCCGTCGGCGGGGGCGACGGAGGGCGCAGGGAGCTCAGCGATCGTCCATGCGCTCTCCACACCCTCGGGCTGGCCTCGGCAGCCAGCAGGCGACCCCTCCGTGGGTCGCCGGACGGGTTCAGGCGACGAGGAGGTCGTCCGCCTGGGCCAGCAGGGGCGGGACGGGCTGACCGTTGAGGTCGAGCAGGGTGACCGGCACCTGTACCCGGCCGGCGCGGTTGCACCACGTCTCCAGGTGCGGTCGCCCGTCGACCTCGCTCCGCACGCTCAGCGACATCCGCTTGTAGTCCTCGACGGGCACGTCGGCGGAGACGGTCGCGCCGCGATCGTCGAGGTAGACGACGACCCGGCTGCCGTCCCGGCGCTGGGGCCGCAGGACAGGGGTCGGCGTGGGTGAGAGCAGCTGGAGATCGGTCATCGTGCGCAGTGGTTCGGCGTAGGTGGAGCGACGAGTAGACCGCGCGGTCGTCCACGGGCGGGTGAACTCCGATGACAAATCCCGGTCCCGCCCGGTCGCCCGGGAAGGGTTGCCGCTCGGCGCCCCCTGGACCGGGGACGACCTGCGCCGGTCGGGTCGAGGGGCCGGCGCGCTGGTAGGAAGTCGGCAGGAGACCGCCGGAAGTGTGAACGGGTGGGTCGAGGCTGCCGATGAGTGGTTCGTGTTGATGGATGCCGCAGTGGGAAGTGACCGCGAACTGAACCGTGTGCTCGAGGAGCGCGCGATCGTGAGCCAGTACCAGCCGATCGTGGAGCTGGCCAGTGGCCGGGTCGCCGCCTACGAAGCCCTGGCCCGCGGTCCGCAAGGGTCGATCCTCGAATTTCCCGACCGTCTGTTCGGCGCGGCCCGCGAGCAGGGACGACTTCAGGAGCTCGATTCGGTGTGTCGGGCGGCGGCGCTCGGAGGCTTCGCCGGATCCGCCGTGGCAGGCCGGGCGGCGCTGTTCGTCAACACCGAGCCCGACGCTTCGGCGGAGGGCATGGTCGAGACCTACGCCGCGCTCGCCGCCGTCGGTCGCGCCCAGAGCACCGTCTTCGAGTTCACGGAGCGCGCCCTCGCCGATCGTCCCGCCGAGGTGCTCGCTGCGGCGCGGGAGCTGCGGCGCCTGGGTGCGGGCATCGCGTTCGACGACGTCGGCGTCGACCCGCGTTCCCTGGCCCTCCTGCCGTTCGTGCAGCCCGACATCGTCAAGCTCGACATGTCGATCGTGCAGGGTGCTCGCACCACGCACGCCGCCCGCGTGATGCACGCGGTCGGCGCCTATGCCGAGCGCACCGGCGCATCCGTGGTGGCCGAAGGCATCGAGACGCCCGAGCACCTGGAGGTGGCCCGCTCCCTCGGCGCCACGCACGGCCAGGGTTGGCTGTTCGGTCGCCCGGGCGCCCTCCCGACCCACCTGGATGCGGCCGCCCCGCTGGCGTCCGTCCGGCGTGGGCTGGAGACCGAGCTGCCCGACGCGACGGCGTTCGGCCTGGCTGCCGCTGCCGGACGACCGGTGCAGCGCGGCGACAAGGGACTCATCCTTTCGCTGTCGAGGCAGTTGGAGCTCCAGGCGGCATCACTCGGACCCGAGTGTGTGATCCTCGGAAACCTGCAGCACGAGCGCCACCTCACGTCGGGGACGGCGGCTCGCTACAGCAGGCTGGCGTCCGAGGCGGCCTTTGCCGGCCTGATCGGCGCGGGAGTGGGTTCCGAGCCGGCGCCCGGCGTTCGCGGAGGCTCCTACCCGGTCGACAGCGTGCTCGCGAAGGAGTGGAGCGTGGTCGTGATCTCCCCGCACTTCGCGGCTGCGATGGTCGCGATCGATCTCGGCGACACCGGCACCGACATGCTCCGCCGGTTCGATTTCTGCCTCACCTACGACCGCAGCCTCGTGGCCGCGGCTGCCCGCTCGCTCATGGTGCAGATCATCCCGAGCAGCGACCGCGACTGACGGCGCCGCCCCGGGCATGCACGCCCGAAGTCCCCGAAGACCGATCGACCGCCGACGCGCCGCGACCGCGATTGTT
>JAURVW010001208.1 GCA_030655275.1 Solirubrobacteraceae bacterium | reverse complement strand
GCGCGCCTGCACCATGTCCATGCGGCGCAGGGCCCGGGTCTTGTCGAGCAGGCGCTTGAGCAACCACGCGAACGATTCGAACTCGACCAGGCCGACGCTGCCGGCCGGCGCACCGGCGGGCGCATCGGGCCGCATCACGATCGCCATCTCTTCGGCGCTCGGGCCGAACGACGCGCGCGCCTTGGTGTTGAGCAGCGTCGCGAGCTTCTCCTGCACCGCGCTCTGGCCGCCGGCGCGTTGCGCCTCGCTGCCGAGCACGAGCGCGAGCGCCGACAGGCCCAGCTCGGGGATCGAGGCCTGCAGCACGTTGCCGGTGTCGTCCCAGCGGAACTGGGCGCGGCCGTCGTAGACCACGCCGGTGTCGACCTTCTGCAGCACGCGCGCGTGGAAGCGGTAGCGCGCCGGGTCGCCGAGCAGGCGCGCGAGCCAGGCGTTGAGGCGTGGTTCGAGCTGCGCGGCGAGGTCGGTCAGGCCGGCCCAGCCGCCGGGCGCGTTCGCGCCCTGCATCGCGACCACCACGCGCTGCGTGTAGCCGCGCGTCGAATGCGGCGTGTCGATCACGTGCATTTCGGGCGGGCGGGTCTGCTTGTCGAGCGTCGCCATCGCGGCGCCGGCCGCCTCCAGGTTGCCGCCGACGATCTGGTGCACGCTCTCGGCGACCAGCAGGTCGGAGACCGAATCCATCAGGTCGATCAGGTCGTCGACCCAGGGCTTGACCAGCGGTCGATCGGCGAGCGGCACCTTGAGCGGCGAGACGGCGTTGATGTCGCGCCCGCTGGTCTGGTATTCGTTGACGAGGCGCACGCCATCGATCACGTCGCGCGCCGAGATCCGCTCGCCCTGCGAATCGTCCGGGCCGGTGGGCTTCAACGGATAGCGCAGCCGGTAGTCGAGGATGTGCTGCGAGAGTTCATGGTCGCGCAGCGACCGCTCGAAGCGGTAGCCGAGCAGCGCCGCCATCGATTGCCCGTTCGAGATGCCTTCGAGCAGCCGCTTCGCGCGCTTGACGCGCGCCGAGCTCAGGTCGAGATCGAAGGCGTTGCCGGCCGCTTCGCGGTTCGCGAGGTGGCCGCTGCGCAGGATGGACGCGGTCGTCGCCTGCTGGATCGACGGCGCGTGCACGTAGCCGAGGCTGTCGGCCTTGCGCTGGTCGGGCAGGCGCGAATCGGGGCGCAGGTTCTCGACCACGCCCCAGGCGCCGATGTGCAGCCCGCGCGGCGTGGCCTCGCGCATCTGGTCGAGGCGCTTGGTGGCGAGCGAGGTGATCCAGGCATCGAGCCGGTAGGCGGCCACGTCGAGCGTGCCGCGCAGCGCGTGGTCGAGCTCGCCGACCTTCCTCTGCTGCAGGAACTCGAGGCTCTCGTTGAAGGTCGCGATGTTGCGCAGGTGCTCGGGGCCGTTGCGCAGCGCCTCGAGCAAGCGCTCGCCGATGTAGGCCTCGACGCTCTGGTTGCCGGTGGTGCCGATCAGCTGCAGGCCGAGCAGCGCGCCGG
>JAURVW010001206.1 GCA_030655275.1 Solirubrobacteraceae bacterium | reverse complement strand
CGATCATCTGCTGCAGCACGTCGACCGCGTCGTGCTGGATCAGGCGCAGGTTCGAGAGCTTGCGTTCGCCGATCTGCTTCAGCAAGGCGCCGACACCCGGCGTGTGCACCTCGACGCCGATGAAGTCGGTGCCGGGCAGTGCGGAGGCGATCGACGCCGTCGCGTCGCCCATGCCGAAACCGATCTCGAGCACCTGCGGCGCGACGCGGCCGAAACTCGCGCCGAAGTCGAACGGCGCGGTCACATACGGCAGCACGAAGCGCGGCCCGAGTTCGGCCAGCGCCCTGGTCTGGCCCGGCCCCATGCGGCCGGCGCGCACGACGAAGCTGCGGATGCTGCGGCGCGGGTGGCCATCGGGGGTCTCGGTCGGGTCGGTCATCTGTGGCGCAAACACGGAAATGCGAGAGGCCGCATTGTGACGGCGGGCACGCAATCGGGCCGCGCCGCGCTCGGGTACTTCGGGTCAGGGGTGCATGCCTCGGGCCGACGCTGCTAGGGTCGCGCGATGCACCCGTTCCCTGTTTCCCTCTGCAGCGCGCTCCTCGCGCTCGCCCTCGGCGCGCAGGCCGCGCCGCCGAACCGCGCCGCGCGCCCGGCCGCCACCGCCACCTTGCTGCCGAACGCGATCGCCGGCGCGATCAGGGCCTCGGGCCTGCCGCCGAAGAGCTTCGGCCTCTACGCGCAGGAGGTCATCGGCACGCGCACCGCGTTCGCGCTCAACGAAGAGCAGCCCTACACGATGGCCTCGACGACCAAGGTCGTCACCGCACTCGCCGCGCTCGACCTGCTCGGCCCCTACTACCGCTGGCGCACGTCGGCCTTCGTGCTCGGCACGCTGGCCGAAGGCAAGCTCGTCGGCGACCTGTTGATCGTCGGTGGTGGCAACGCGCAGCTGACATCGGCCGACCTCGCGAAGTGGTTCAAGCGCATGCACGAGCAGGGCCTGCGCGAGATCGACGGCGACATCGTGCTCGACCGCTACGCCTTCCAGTTGACGCCCGCCGACCACAAGGGCACGCCGACCCAGTCCGCGGGCGAACCACGCCACGTGTGGCCCGACGCGATGACGCTCGACGAAGGCCAGCTCGACGTCCTCGTGCAGCCCGTGCGGGGCGGGCGCGCCGCGGTCTCGCTGAAGCCGGCGCTGGCCGATGTGCGGGTCGACAACCGCGTCGCCGCGGGCGACGGCTGCAGCGTGGCGCCAAGCTGGCAGAACAGCCGCGACGGCCGCGCGACGGTGGTCGTGCAGGGCGTCTGGGGGGCGGCCTGCGGCCCGCGCAGCGTGAGCTTCGTGCCGCCGCCCGACAGCGGCATCGCGGCGCGCGCGTTGCCGGGCTTGTGGGCCGCGACCGGTGGCGTGCTGCGCGGCAAGGTCGTCTCGGCGCGCGTCGTGCCCGGCGTCAGCCCGATCCCGCTCGGCATCGACGGCGAACCGGTGCAGCCGCTGTCATTCGACCGCTCGAAGCCGCTGACCGAGCTGGTGCGCGACATCAACAAGGTCAGCGACAACGTCGGCGCGCGCAACCTGATGCTGTCGTTGTCGCCGGGCTTCCCAGCGCGCCCGGCCACGCTCGCGGGCGCGCAGAAGACGATCGACCTGTGGCTGCGCGACCAGGGCCTGGGCGAGGGCGACATCGAGGTCGAGAATGGCTCGGGCCTCTCGCACAGCGAACGCGCGAAGCCGCGCGCGCTGGTGCAGCTGCTGCGCAAGGCCTGGCGCGCCGAGCAGGCGCAGGCGTTCTTCGAATCGCTGCCGATCGCGGGGGTGGACGGGACGATGAAGGGGCGGCTGATCGGCAGCAAGGCCGCGGGTCAGGCGTATCTGAAGACGGGGACGCTGAACGACACCCGCGCGCTTGCCGGTTATGTGCATGGCGCGAGCGGCAAGATGTACGCGGTCGCGTTGATGGTCAACAGCAGCGACCCGGCGGCCGGGCGGCCGGCGCTGGATGCGATGGTGGCTTGGTTGGCGAAGAACGGGTAGTCGCTCCCTCTCCCTCTGGCCGAGGGTGGGGTGAGGGTGGCTTGATCGTGCGTCGAGGTCTCTCGCTGGCCCCTCAGCCCGGCCCTCTCCCCAGAGGGGCGAGGGAGAGGAATTTCTCCCTCTCCCGCTTGCGGGAGAGGGCAGGGGTGAGGGTGGTGGCATGCATCGACCCTCACCCCGACCCTCTCCCGCAAGCAGGAGAGGGGG
>JAURVW010001205.1 GCA_030655275.1 Solirubrobacteraceae bacterium | reverse complement strand
CCCCGAGCGCGTACGGCGAGGTCCCGGGGGCCTCCTCCTCGGCGGGGATCGCCTCCTGCCAGACGGCGTTCTCGCCGTCGCGCGTGATCAGCGGGTAGCGCTTGTACCCGCTCTCCTCGTAGATCGAGAACGGCGGGTACTGCAGGCCCTTCGGCGAGATGAAGAGCTCGCCGGTCCACGCGACCTGGCCGTCGTCGCTGACGAACTGATCGGCGGTGTAGTTGCCGTAGTCGCCGGGGGTGTTCACGCCGGGGAAGCCCGCCGGGAGGTAGTTGAGGAACCCGCCGTAGGCGACCTTCTTGGTCACGCCGGTCTGCAGGTCGCGGCGGTGGGTGCCGTTCGGCGCGCCGAAGATCGCGTAGCGCCCGCCGCGGGCGAGCGCGCCCTGGCTCGTCACGCCCGTCGCCTTGCCGTTCAGGCCGTTCGCGCGGCTCAGCAGCACGTTGCGGCCGGTCGCGCCGTCGCGGTAGTAGAGGTCGGAGATGCCGTTCGTGTCGGCCGGATCGAGCTTCTCGGCCGTGATGAACGAGACCTTCGTGCCCGTGGTGTCGAGGCCGGTGAGGAGCGTGTTGGGACCGGCGATCTTCGTCGTGGTGTTGTCGACGATGTCGCGGAAGTAGAGCCCCGGGCCGGGGACGGGCGCAGGATCGCTCTCGGCGGGGCCGTTCACGTAGAAGGTCGCGTACCGACCGTCGTCGGAGACGACCGACGGGTAGCTCTGGTTCTCGCCCGACCACAGCAGGCTGAACGCGCCCTGCGTGCCGGAGAGGCGGTTGATCTGCTCGACCTGCTGGACCGCAGCCGCGGCGGTTGCGGGCAGGGCGGGGATGGCGACCAGGAACGTCGCGGCGAGCGACAGGTGGCGACGGGACAAGGTGGATCCTCGGAGGTGTGTCGACATGCCGGCGGAGTGGGAGAGTCCGGCATTGGTAGGACGGTGGACGTCCGCGACCTTAACGCCCGACACGGCGCGTGTCGACGCCGTGCACCAGGGCGTCCGCCCGTCCAGGCGGCTGCGTCAGCCGGGTCGGCCGTCGCAGCCGGACCAGTCGCGCATCGCCTCGAGGATCGGCGCCAGGGCCTCACCGCGCACCGTGAGGGTGTAGACGAAGTACGGCGGGTTGGTCTCCACGACCGCCTTCTCCACGAGGCCAGCGGTCTCGAGCTCGCGGA
>JAURVW010001200.1 GCA_030655275.1 Solirubrobacteraceae bacterium | reverse complement strand
GGTCAGCACGGCACCGGCGGACCCGTTGAACGACTCAACGATGTCCGCGACGGCCGCCTGCCTATCTGCGCGCGCCATGGGTCTCCTTCCGAACTGGTGGAGACCGCCGCGCCGGCGACCGGCGAAATGACGAACGCCCCGAGCGCAGGCTCAGGGCGTGGGACCTCGGGTGAGGCGAATCAGGCTCTGTCTCCTGCGCGGGCCGTCCGCCTCTCGGCGGAGCCTTCGATCACCCTGCTGATGCGAGGTGACGACCGGCGGTCTCTGGTTACGAGGCGAGACTGTACGCCGCGCGCACGGCGTCGTACAAATCCCCGGCACTACGACGCCGGCCCGGTCCTCTCGCGAGGTCCGGGCCGGCGTGGGTCGTGCGGGTGCGCTCAGGCGGTCGCGTCGTCCTCGGACGCGACGTTGCGCGTGCGGTTGGGGTCGACCTGGACGCCGGGGCCCATGGTCGTCGACACCGTGATCTTGCGCAGGTAGCGGCCCTTGGAGCTGGCCGGCTTGAGCCGGAGGACCTCCTCGAGCGCCGCGGCGTAGTTCTCCGCGAGCTGGGCCTCGGCGAAGGAGGCCTTGCCGATGATGAAGTGCAGGTTGGCGTGACGGTCCACGCGGAACTCGATCTTGCCGCCCTTGATGTCGGTGACGGCCTTCGCGACGTCCGGGGTGACGGTGCCGGTCTTGGGGTTCGGCATGAGGCCGCGGGGGCCGAGCACGCGGCCCAGACGGCCGACCTTGCCCATCATGTCGGGGGTCGCGACCACGGCGTCGAAGTCGAGCCAGCCGCCGGCGACCTTGTCGATCAGCTCGTCGCCGCCGACGATGTCGGCGCCGGCAGCCGTGGCGGCCTCGGCCTTGTCACCGTTGGCGAACACCAGGACGCGGGCGGTCTTGCCCGTGCCGTGGGGCAGGTTGACGGTGCCGGGCACCATCTGGTCGGCCTTGCGGGGGTCTTCGCCGAGACGCATGACGACGTCGAGGGTCTCGTCGAACTTCTTCTTGCTGGAGGCCTTGGCCAGCTTGATCGCGGT
>JAURVW010001197.1 GCA_030655275.1 Solirubrobacteraceae bacterium | reverse complement strand
CCGGAGTCGTCCGCCGCGGCGGCCAGACGCAGGGTGAGGGTGGTGGTGGAGGCAGTGATCGTGCTCATGGGAACACGGTCGCATTGCGTCGGTAGAAGTTCCAATGACATTCCGGAGGGTCAGGTGTAAGCTTTGCTAATGCTCGACGTGAAGCGTCTCAAGGTCCTCCGCGAGGTCGCGGCCCACGGGTCGTTTTCCGCTGCAGCCGAGGCCCTTTCGTACACGCAGAGTGCGGTCTCACAGCAGATCGCCGCGCTCGAACGCGAGGCCGGGACGAAGCTCGTCGAGCGTGCCCCGCGCGGGGTGACGCTCACCGAGGCCGGCAGCGTGCTGGTCCGCCACGCCGACGCCATCCTCGGTCGTCTCGATGATGCCGAGGCCGAGCTCGCCGCCCTCGCCGGTCTGAAGGGCGGCCGCCTGAGACTCACGACGTTCACGACGGCGGGCGCGACGATCATGCCGCTCGCGATCGCGTCCTTCCGGTCGCGCTATCCGGACGTCGAACTCTCGGTGACGCCGGAGGAGCCCGTCGACGTGCTCGCCACGCTGCGATCCGGACGAGCCGACATCTCGCTCACGATCGACCCGCTCCTGGAGCGCCCGGGCTTCGAGGACTTCGACTTCGTCGACCTCCTCGACGACCCGATGTACCTGATGCTGCCCGCGTCGCATCCCCTGGCCGAGACCGAGGTGATCGAGCTCGCCGACCTCGCCGACGACGACTGGATCCTCGGCGCCACCGACCGGTGCCCGGACACCCGCATCCTCACGCGCGCCTGCCAGGCCGCCGGGTTCGAGCCGAGGATCGCGTTCCACACCGACGACCACCTCGCGGTGCAGGGCTTCGTCGCGAGCGGGGTCGGCATCGCCTTCATCCCGGATCTCGCGCTCATCGCCGTGCGCGACGACGTCGTGATCCGCTCGCTCGGCGGGGAGCCGCCGTTCCGCCGGATCCAGGCCGCCACGCTCGCGGGCTCCTGGGAGTCGCCCGCCAAGCGCGCGATGCTCGACGTGCTGCAGGAGGTCGCGGGCAGCTACCCGACCAACGGCGCAGCGCTCGCCCACGCCGTCTGACGTGAGCCCGTTCGATCCGGACGACCGCAGCGCCGTCATCGCCGCGAGGCGGGAGGCCTCGCGGGCGGCGCTCGCGCGCACGCATCGCCGTCGCCGCGCTGTGGCGCTCGCTGCACTCGGAGCCGTGCTGGTGGTGTTGATCGGCGTCGTCCAGGTCCTCGCTGGTGGCGATCCGGAGCTCGGGCCCCAACTGAGCCTGCACCACCAGATCCCGGCCGCGTCGTTCGTCGTGAGCCCCACGTTCGGCGATCCGGAGGCGACGGCCGTCGAGGAGACACGCAAACGCATGCCCGTCGTCGCGGTCGCCGGCCGGCGCAAACGCGAGATCGCGCTCACGTTCGACGACGGCCCAGGCCCCTACACGCCGGCCGTCGCCAAAGCGCTCGACAAGGCGCGGGCCCCGGCGACGTTCTTCCAGGTCGGGCAGCCCACCCAGGTGTTCCGGCCGGCCGAACGGTCCCTGGTGGAGAACCCGCAGTTCGTGCTCGCCGACCACACCGAGGGGCACCTGAATCTCTCCGAGCAGTCGCGCGCGAAGCAGATCTCCGAGATCGACGACGCCGCCTCGATGCTCACGAAGTCGGGTGCTCCGGCGCCGCAGCTGTTCCGGCCGCCCTACGGCGCGTTCAACCGCACCACGCTCGACCTGCTCGGCCGGCGCCACATGCTCATGGTGCTCTGGACCATCGACAGCCAGGACTACGAGCGGCCCGGCGTCGACGCGATCGTGCGGCGGGTCGTCGACGATGCCCACCCCGGCGCGATCGTGCTGATGCACGACGCTGGCGGCGACCGCACCCAGACGATCGCCGCGATCCCGAAGATCGTGAAGGCCTTGCGCGCGAAGCACTACACGCTGGTCACCGTGCCCAGGCTGCTGCTCGACAACCCGCCGCCGGTGAAACAGCCCGCGATCCCGGTCGGCGCCGGCTGAGCCTGCGCTCGGCGCCCTCCCGGAGCAGTGCGTCGTCGGGCCCGACCCGCCGGTGATGAGATCGGCGATTGCCTTGCCTCACCGGGGCACGAGCCGGGTCGCGGTGGCCTTGAACGCCGCGGTCACCTCGCCGCCGACGACCAGGCCGAGCCCCTCGACCGAGGCCGACGTGATCTCGGCCACGAACGGCTGCCCGGCCTCGAGCCCGACCCGCACCCGGTTTCCGATCGCGGTGAGCGACGTGATCCGTGCGGTGATCCCGTTCTGCGCGGACCCGCTGGCCCGAGGCGGGCCGACGACGAGGGTGATCTCCCACGGAAAGACGGCGACCGCCACCGGGCCTGCCGCGCCGTCGACACTGGTCAGCCGCCCTCCGCCGTCGAGGTCGACGACCGTCAGCCCGGCCTCGCCCGGAGCCGCGGTCCCCGTCAGGACGACTGCGCCGGCGAAGTCGGCGACGAACGCGCTCGCCGGCGCCGCGGCGAGCTGCTCGGGGGCGCCCCGTTGGATCACGCGTCCGGCGTCGATGATCGCGACGCTGTCGCCCAGCAGCGCGGCCTCCGTGAAGTCGTGGGTCACGAGGATCGACGGCACGTCGGCCTCGGCGAGCGTGTGCAGGAGCTCCCGCGCCGCACCGCTGCGGGTCCGGGCGTCGAGCGCGGAGAGGGGCTCGTCGAGGAGGAGCGCGTCGGGTTCACGGGCAAGGGCCCTGGCGACCGCCACGCGCTGGCGTTCGCCGCCTGAGAGTCGCTCCGGGCGGGCGTCGGCCAGGGCGGCGATCCCGAATCGGTCCAGGAGTGCGATGGCCCGGCTGCGGCGTTCGGCTGCGCCCATGCCCCGCAGCGGGTAGGCGACGTTCTGCCACGCGCTCAGGTGATCGAAGAGTGCGTAGTGCTGGAACACGTACCCGACCCGCCGAGCCTCCGGCGGAAGATCGATCCGGGCGGTCGTGTCGAGCCAGGTGCGGTCGTCGAGCAGGACCCGGCCGTGATCGGGGCGCGCGATGCCCGCGATTACGCGCAGGATCGTGCTCTTGCCCGCGCCGGAGGGCCCCGCGAGCGCGAGGCAGGAGCCACGCTGTACCTCGAAGTCGACGTCGAGCGTGAAGCCGTCGAGCGCTGTGCGAGCGCTAACGCACAGCATGGCGTCCCGGCGTCACGCCGGCGAATTTCACCGCGAGCAAGAGAGCGGCGGAGAAGGCGACGAGGATCGCCGAGAGCGCGAGGGCGCCGGTGAAGTCCGTGGCGAAGCGGTCGTAGATCGCGAGCGGGGCGGTCTGGGTGATCCCGCGGAACGAGCCGGCGAACATGAGCGTGGCGCCGAACTCGCCGAGCGCGCGGCCCCAGGCGAGCGCGAAGCCCGCGACGAGGCCGGATCGAGCGGCCGGGATCATGACCCGGAAGAGCGTCGCGGCCTCACTCGCGCCAAGCGTGCGGGAGGCGTCGATCCACGTCCGGTCGACCGCCTCGAAGGCCGTCTGCGCCTGCCGGACGTAGAAGGGCGCCGCAACGAACACGAGCGCCACCACGACGCCGGAGGTCTGCAGGACGAGTTCGATCCCTGCGCGCTGCAGGGCGCCGCCGAAGAGGCCGTTCGGCCCGAGTGCGGCCAACAGGCCGATCCCGGCGACCGCCGGAGGCAGCACGAGCGGCAATTCCACGAACGTGATCACGAGGGGACGGAGGCGGAACCGGCGGGTCGCCAGGAGGTACGCCGCCGGCGTGCCGACGGCGACGATCACCGCCATCGCGATCGTCGTCGTGAGCAGGGAGAGGCCGAGGGCGTCGATCGCGGC
>JAURVW010001186.1 GCA_030655275.1 Solirubrobacteraceae bacterium | reverse complement strand
GAACTTGTCGACGGTCGAACCTTGCTGGCTGGTCAACGACGGGAACAGGCCCGCAGACAGGTCGACCAGTTCCGGCCGGCCGACGGTCACCGAGCGGGAGTCGTTGATGTCCTTGCCTTCGTAGGCCATGAAGAAGTGCGCGGCGTCCTTCTTGATCGGGCCGCCGAGGCTGAAGCCGTATTGATAGGTGGAGGTCGACTGCCGGTCGATGCCCTGCTCCTCCGCCGTCTTCTCGAAGGGTGAACGGGCTCGCCAGTTGGTGCCGGTTCTGTCCACGAAGACATCGCCATGGAACTCGTTCGTGCCGGACTTCGTCACCGCGGTGATCGCGGTGCTGCTGACCTGGTCGAATTCGGCCTTGTAGTTCGACGAGAGCACCTTGTACTCGCCGATCGCCGATTGTGGGAAGGGGTTGCCGCGCGTCGAGTCGAGGCCCGACACACCGCCGCGCAGGATGTAGTTCTTCTGCCCGACACCGTCGATGAAGACATTGGTGTTGTCGCGGTTCTGCGCGCCGCCGCGCAAGCTCACCTGTCCGGTCTTCGGATCGGTGTCCAGCCGCACACCCGGCGCCAGATCAGCGAACGCGAGGAAGTTGCGGCTGTTCTGCGGCAACGACTCGATCTGCTTCGGCGTCACGAACGTGCCGACCTCCGAGGTCTTGCGGTCGATCGATTGCGAACCGACGACGGTCACGGTGTTGAGCTGCGTGGACGCACCGCCCGCGGTCGCGAGCGGCAGGTCGAGGTCGACCGTCTGCCCGACCAGCACGGTCAGGTCGACCGTCTTCGGCGCGAAGCCGGGCGCGGTGATCGCGATCTTGTAGCTGCCCGGCGCGAGGCCGACCAGCGTGTAGCTGCCGTCGGCGCGGCTCGTCGTTCGGCTGACCTGGCCGTTCGCGACGTTGGTCGCGGTGACGGTCGCGCCGGGCTGCGCCTTCGCATCCGCGGTGATTTCGCCGCGCACGGTCGCGCTGCTCAGTTGCGCCATCGCCGGTACCGCGAGCGCGAGCATCGCGGC
>JAURVW010001177.1 GCA_030655275.1 Solirubrobacteraceae bacterium | reverse complement strand
GAAGTCCTTGAACAGCAGCACCAGCACGATGTAGATGCACAGCACACCGGTCAGCATCGCCAGGCCGAAGCTGTTGAACAGCTCGGTCATGACTTCGGCGTCGCCGACCTCGGCCACGCGCACGCCGGGCGGCAGGTTCTGGATCGAGGGCAACGCCATCGCGGCGGCCTTGGCGTCGCCCAAGCCCGTGCCCGAGAGCTCGATCTCGAAGTTGACGTTGCGCGAGCGGTCGTAGCGGTCGATCACGGCCGGGCCGCCCTCGACCGTGAGCTTGGCGACCTGGCCCAGCATCACCGGCCCGCGCGCGCTCGGCACGCTGAGCCGCTCGAGCAGCGCCAGGTCCTGGCGCGCCGAGTCTTCCAGCTTCACGACGATCGGCACCTGCCGCTGCGCCAGGTTGAGCTTGGGCAGCGACTGGTCGTAGTCGCCCAGCGTGGCGACGCGCAGCGTCTCGGCGATGGCGGAACTGGTCACGCCCAGGTCCGCGGCACGCGCGAAGTCGGGCCGCACCGCGATCTCGGGGCGGATCAGGCTGGCGGTCGAGGTGATCGCGCCCAGGCCGGGGATGGTGCGCAGGTCGCGCTCCACCGCACGGGCGGCGGTGGTGAGCGCCACCGGATCTTCGCCCGACAGCACCAGGATGTACTTCTCGCCGGAACCGCCCAGGCCGACGGTGCTGCGCACGCCCGGCAGCGATTCGAGCACGGCGCGCATCTCGTTCTCGATCACCTGCTTGCGCGGCCGGTCCCCGCGCGGTGCCAGCTTGATGGTCAGCGTGGCCTTTCGCGTCTCGGGCGTGCCGAAGCTGGCGAAGGGGTCGCCGCCCGCGCTGCCGCCGGCCACGGTGGTGTACACGCTGTTGACGTGCGCCACGCCCATCACGCGCCGCCGCGCCTCTTCGGCGGTGGCCGTGGTCTGCGCCAGCGTCGCGCCTGGCGCGAGCGAGAGGTAGACCTGCGTCTGCGAGTTGTCGTCGGGCGGGATGAAGCCGGTCTTGAGCAGCGGGATCATCGCAATCGAGCCGATGAAGAAGAGCGTGGCCATGCCCATGGTCACGAGCCGGTGCTTCATGCACCACTCGGCCGCGCGCATGTACATCGTCATCCAGCGGGCTTCCTTCTCCTGCGTGACGATCGGCTTGAGGATATAGGCCGCCATCATCGGCGTGAGCACCCGCGCGACGACCAGCGACGCGAACACCGCGAGCGACGCCGTCCACCCGAACTGCTTGAAGAACTTGCCCGCCACGCCGCTCATGAAGGCGGTGGGCAGGAACACGGCGATCAGCGTGAAGGTGGTGGCGATCACGGCCAGGCCGATCTCGTCGGCGGCCTCCATCGCCGCGTCGTAGGGGCTCTTGCCCATGCGCAGGTGGCGCAC
>JAURVW010001175.1 GCA_030655275.1 Solirubrobacteraceae bacterium | reverse complement strand
AGCTCGGGGTCGGAGTCCATGTCGCTGAGCACGCGCATGAGCACCGAACGGCGGGGGTGGTACCGCGCCTCTTCGGGGGTGATGCGGCCCGAGTCGACCAGACGCTGCACGAAGGTGTGGTCGGCGGTGATCTGGGTGACGGCGTCGTCGCGGTAGAGGTAGATGCGCGAGTCGCCGATGTGGCCGAAGACGGCGTACTCGTCGACCATGATGATCGCGCTGACCGTGGTGCCGAGGCCGGCCAGCTCCGGACGGTCCATCGCGGCGCGGATGAGGTCTCCGGCCGCCGTCGTCACCGCCGCCTGCAGCGAGGCCTGGGCGTCTTCGGTGGACCGGTAGGCCTGGTCGAGGGGCTCGAGGCGGTGGATCGCGATGCTCGAGGCGACGTCGCCGCCCGCGTGGCCGCCCATACCGTCGGCGACGACGATCAGGTTCGCTCCGGAGTATCCGGAGTCCTGGTTGTTGGAGCGGACCTTCCCGGTGTGGGAGATCGCGACGCTCGAGCCTTCGAAGACCATGCCGGGGTCAGGCTCGCAGCTCGAAGGTCGTGGCGCCCACCTTGATCGGGGTGCCGAGCGAGAGGTTGACCGGCGCGCCCTGAACCCGCTGGCCGGCGACGAAGGTGCCGTTCGTGGAGTCGAGGTCCTGGATGGCCCAGCTGTCGCCGCGCAGCATCAGGCGGGCGTGGTGGCTGGAGGTGTAGTCGTCGCGGATGACGAGTGCCGACTCGCTGGAGCGGCCGATGGTGAGCGAGTCCGCGCCGAGCGGGAGTTCGAGTCCCGCCTTGGGTCCCGAGGTGATCACCAGGCGCTTGGCCGTGGCGACCGTCGCCGGTCCCGTGGAGGGGCGGGAGGATGCCGGCTTCGCGGCGGCCGGTTTCGCGGGTGCGGCAGGGGCGGATGCCGCGCCGGCGGTCGCCTCGGCGGGGAGCTTGCGCACCTTCACACCGAAGAGGTCGGCGCGCAGCGAGTACACGACGCCGAACACGAAGAACCACAGCACGATCAGGAAGCCGACGCGCAGCAGCAGGAGGATCAGTTCACTGGGAGTGCTCATCCGAAGCCTCCGAACGCGCGGGTGGAGTCGTCGGTCGGCCGAGCCGGGGCGGCGGCGACCGGGACGATCCGGAACACCAGATCGGTGCGGCCGATCGTGATCGTCGTGTCGGTGGGGAGCGCGGCTTCGCGGAGCTTCTGCCCGTTGACCTTCGTGCCGTTGGTGGAGCCCAGGTCGCGCATCATGGCGCGCTCGCCGTCCCACAGCACCTCGGCGTGCTTGCGGCTCGATCCGGCGTCGGCGATCGTGATGTC
>JAURVW010001172.1 GCA_030655275.1 Solirubrobacteraceae bacterium | reverse complement strand
CCGGCGCTGATCGCCGATGCCGATCTCGGACTGATCCCGCTGCGGCGCTCCAGCGGCACGGACATCATGCTGCCGACCAAGCTGCTCGAATACGTCTCGGTCGGCATCACGAGCATCGTGCCGCGCACGCCGACGGTCGCGCGCTACTTCGACGAACGCATGGTCGAGTTCTTCGAAGCCGAGAACGCCGCTTCGCTCGCCGATGCGATCCTGCGCCTCTACCGTGACCCGGCGCGGCGCGCATCGCTCGCCGCCGAGGCGAAAGCGCTCTTGGGTGATGTCTAGCGCTGGTGCAACCACAAGCTCTCCTACGTGAACCTGGTGCAGCGCCTGATCGTCCGCCGCGGCTGACGCTCCTCTTGAAGAAGGCGGCGACGGCAAGCCGCTACGAATGCACCTCGCTCGACGACGTGCGGCCGATGCCGAAGTAGAGCAGGCCGGCCGCTTCGGCGTCGGCCTGGCGCCAGAGATTGCGGCCATCGAGCACGACCTCGATCCCCGCCTGCCGCCACGCTGCGAAGTCGACCCGCGCGAACTCTTCGTGCGCGGTGTTCAGCACGATCACGGCAGGCGCTTGCATGCCGGCTGGAACGAAGCCGATCGCCTTCAACTCGTCGTCGCTGTAGTACGGGTCGGCGAGCGTCACGACGGCGCCGCACTTCGCCAGTTCGTCGCGCAATGCGTACGCGGGGCTGAACGTGTCGACCTTCACGCCCGGCCGAAAGCCGAGTCCGAGAATACGCACCTGCTGACCGGCGAGCGGCTTCCACGCTTTGGCGATGCGGTGCAGCTGCCGTTCGGGCTGTTGATCGTTGATCTCGCGCGCGGCCTCGGAGATGCGTTGCGGCATGCCGAGGCGGCGCGATTCGCGCGTCAGGAAGTACGGGTAGACGGGCGTGCAGTGACCGCCGACGCCGATCCCCGGCACCAGCAGGTTCGCCTCGCCGTCGCGGTTGGCGGCCGCGCGCACGCGGTCGAAATCGACGCCCGCCAGTTCGCAGAAGGCCGAGAGCTCGTTGGCGAGCGCAATGTTGACGTCGCGGTAGAGCATGCCGAGGAGCTTCGTCATCTCGGCCGCTTCGAGCGTGCCGACATCGTCGATCGGCGCCCCCAGAAAATCGCCATACAGCATGCGGGCCTTGGCGGTGGATGCGGCATCGAAACCGCCGATGACCTTGGGCGTCGTCTCGAGCCGTGCCAGCACCAGATTCGCCTTGACGCGCTCCGGGCTGTACGCGGCCTGGAAGTCGACGCCGGCCTTGAGCCCGCTCTGTGCTTCGAGCACCGGGATCAGGTTGCGCCGTGTGCCGCCGACGCTGATGGTGGTTTCATAGACGACCAGCGCGCCCTTCTTCAAGCCCTTGCCGACCTCGGCCGAGGCGGCCTGGAGGATGTGGAAATCGATCTCGCGCTCG
>JAURVW010001169.1 GCA_030655275.1 Solirubrobacteraceae bacterium | reverse complement strand
GCCGCGCCCGCCACGCCGGCCCCGATCGCCGAGGTCTCCGGCTTCGAGGCGCTGGGCATCGGCAGCGGAGACGACCCGTCGCTCGAGGCGGCCCAGTCCCGCGTGGCCCTGCTCGAGCGCGAACTGCAGGATGCGCGCCAGGAGATCGGCATCCTCGCCGACGAGCGCGACCGGGCGCTCTCCGACGCCGCCATCTCGCTGGAGGACCGGGAGCGCCTGAGCGACTCCCTGACCGCCCTGCAGTCCGGTCGCGCCGCCGTCGCCGGAGCCCTCGAGATCGAGCTCGCGAGCGCCCGCGCCCTCGTCGCCGAGATCGAGGACATCGCCACCGGCCAGCTCTGCGACGAGGACGAGACGAGCGAGTACGCCATCGGCGCGAACGACGCCGCCGTGCTCGTGCTGAACGCCCTCGCGGGCGCCGACGCCGAGTAGCCCCGCCGGGCCGTTCGCGGTCGACACACCCTCGAAGACGGTCTCCGAGTCGATGGAGCACGCGCCCTTCCGCGGAAACCGATGGAGGAGAACGACCTCTCATCGCCCGCACTCCATCCGTTCGGCGGGAGGACGCACTGGCGGGAAGACGCGCTGGCAGGAGGACGCCGAGGTGGGACGCAGCCCGGCACGCGGAGCGCCAGCGGCGCTCCCGCTCCCGGGTCGCAGTAGATTCGGGGGACAGCTTCTGTGCGTGCGCATCGATCGTCGACGCGATGTGTACACTGTCCACAACCCTACCCGTGAGGAAGCCAGGCAGCATGACGGACGATCATGGTCGCACCACCTACCGACACGGCGACCTGCGCGGCGCCCTGATCGCCGCGGGCATCGAGATGGCGCGCGAGGGCGGTCCGGATGCCGTCGTGCTGCGCGAGGCCACCCGCCGCGCCGGCGTCTCCCCCAACGCCGCCTACCGCCACTTCGACGACCGCGACGCGCTGCTGCGCGAGGTCTCCGACGCCTGCCTCGGCCTCGCGGCCGACCGCATCGAGCGCTCCTTCGACGAGCATCCGCCCACCGGCGACCCGCAGGCCGACGCCCGCCAGCTGCTGCGCTCGGTCGGTCTCGGCTACCTCGGCTTCGCCCGCGAGGAGCCGGGCCTCTTCCGCACCGCCTTCTCGGTGCCCGACAACCTCAACCGCGCCGCCGAGTCCGCCAAGGCCGGCCGACGCGGACGCACCCCGTTCCAGCTGGTGGGCGTCGCCCTCGACGCCCTGCTCGAGGCGGGCCTCCTGCCGCCCGAGCGCCGCCCGAACGCCGAGTTCCTCGCCTGGGCGACCGTGCACGGCCTCGGCATGCTCGTGATCGACGGGCCCCTCCGCGGCCTCGACGACCGCATGATCGACTTCGCCACCGAGCGCCTGCTCGACATGGTCGACCGCGGGCTCTGACGATCCGCGGAACCTCTAGATCTCCCCGGAACCCGGCGGCGTCAGCGCCGGCCAGAGCAGCGTCAGCAGCCGGTCGGCCCATTCCTCGTCGGGCTCGCCGCCCCGGATGACGTGCCCGACGGACGCGCCGAGCAGTACGCTCACCACGAGCTTCACGTCGAGGCCCGCCCGCAGGTCGCCCCGGGCGACGGCCTCGTCTAGGAACGCCACCAGCTGGTGGCTCCGCATCCGGATCATCAGGCGCAGCTGCGCGGTGAACGGCGCGTCGTCGTCGATCAGGATTGCCGCCACCGTGCCGCGGCCCACGATCTCCTGCACCCGCACCCTGGCCTGCCCGAGCAGCCAGTGCAGGGTGTCATAGGTCGACATGCCGGTGGGCAGCGTCACCTCCGTGGTCGCCACGTCGATCGCGGCGGCCAGCAGGGCGTCGCGATCCTCGTAGCGCCGGTAGATGGTGGTCTTCGCGACCCCGGATGCGGCGGCGACCGCCTCGACGTTGACCCCCGCCGGGCCGCGGTCACGCAGCAGCTGCAGCGTGGCCGCGACGATGCGGTCGTCGGCGTCGGTCATGGCGTCGCCGCAGCCCGCCTAGGCCTGGCCGGCCGGAGCCGCAGCCGCAGCCGCGACAGGAGCCGGGGACGCGGCCCGCGCGGCCGAC
>JAURVW010001168.1 GCA_030655275.1 Solirubrobacteraceae bacterium | reverse complement strand
CTGCGCCGCAACGTCGGCTCGATCCTGCACACCTCGCCGGAGCGCATCCTGCGGGCGAACGAGCTGACCGCGCAGACGCGCCTGCAGATCCCGCGGCTCGTGGCCGAGGACTGCATCCACGGCCACTCGTTCTGGCCCGGCGCCACGATCTACCCGACGCAGCTCGGCATGGCCGCGTCGTGGGATGCCGATCTCGTCGAGCGCGTCGCCCGTGCGACCGCCGAGGAGGTCGCGGTGACCGGCATCCACTGGACGTTCTCGCCGGTGCTCTGCATCTCGCGCGACCTGCGCTGGGGTCGCGTGGGGGAGACGTTCGGCGAGGATCCGTTCCTGATCGGCGAGCTCGCCAGCGCCATGGTGCGCGGTTATCAGGGCGACGGACTCGACGACCCGACGGCCGTCCTCGCGACGGCCAAGCACTTCGCCGGCTACTCCGAGACGCAGGGCGGACGTGACGCGAGCGAGGCCGACATCTCGCGGCGCAAACTGCGGTCGTGGTTCCTGCCTCCGTTCGAGCGGGTCGCCCGGGAGGGCTGCCGGTCGTTCATGCTCGGCTACCAGACCATGGACGGCGTGCCCATCACCACCAACGAGTGGCTGCTCAGCGACGTGCTGCGCGGCGAGTGGGACTACACGGGCACCCTCATCACCGACTGGGACAACGTCGGCCGCATGGTGTGGGAGCAGCGGGTGCAGCCCGACTATCCGCACGCCTCGGCGGCGGCGGTCACCGCCGGCAACGACATGATCATGAACACCCCCGGGTTCTTCGAGGGGGCGTTGGATGCCGTGGCGCAGGGCCTCCTCGCCGAGGACGCGTTCGACGTGGCCGCGGCACGCATCCTCACCCTGAAGTTCGAGCTCGGGCTCTTCGAGGATCCGCGCCTCCCGCGCGCCGAGCTCGACCAGGTCGTCGGCAACGCGGAGCACACGGCGCTCAACCTCGAGATCGCCCGGCGCTCGGTCGTGCTGCTCGAGAACGACGGCATCCTTCCGGTGCAGCCCGCTGACGCGCGACGCGTCGCCGTGGTGGGACCGCTCGCGGACGACGCGCAGAACCAGCTCGGCGACTGGGCGGGTTCCTCCGGTCAGGCCGGCTGGCTCGACGGCCAGCCCCGCGACATGATCATGACCGTGCTCGACGGACTGCGCGAGATCGCGCCGTGGGAAGTCTCGTACTCCCGTGGGGCCGAGATCCTGACGCTCGCGCCGAACCCGGCCGGCGCGACCTTCCCCGACGGGCAGCCCCGCCCGCCGGTCGTGAAGCCCTCCGCGCCGGATGCCGAGCTGATCGCGGAGGCCGTGGCAGCGGCATCCGATTCCGACGTGGTCGTCGCGGTCGTCGGC
>JAURVW010001142.1 GCA_030655275.1 Solirubrobacteraceae bacterium | reverse complement strand
GGCGAGCTCGGCAGCGACCGAGATCATGAAGACACCGCGGTCCGTGGAGACCTCGATGCGCGCGCGGAACTCGTGATCAGCCACTGGCCGGCGCCCCTCGCAGTCGCTCCGCACGCTTGAGCAGCTCGGCGCGCGGATCCTGGTCGAGCGAGGCTCCGAGCTTCTCGGCCAGGTCCTTCTGCTCGGCGGTGAGGTCCTTCGGGATCTCGATCGCGATGCGGTAGTGCAGGTCGCCGCGCTTGCCGCCGGACTTCGGCGCTCCGAGTTCCTTGAGGCGCTGCACGGTGCCGTTGCGGGTACCGGCGGCCAGGCGGAGCGTCTTGGTGCCATCGAGCGTGGGCACGCGCACCTCGCCGCCGAGCAGCGCCTCGCTCACGGAGATGGGCAGCTCGATCTCGAGGTTGTCGCCCTTGCGCACGAACACCTGCGACGGGGCGACGTGCACGACGACGTAGAGATCGCCGCGCGGCCCGTTGCCGACGCCGGGCTCGCCGCGACCCCCGACCTTGATGCGGCCGCCGTCGCGGATGCCCGAGGGCACCTTCACGCGCAGCGAGCTGCCGCCGGGCCGACGACCGGTACCGCGGCACGTGGGGCACGGATCCTTGGGCACCCGGCCGACGCCGCGGCATTTGGGGCACGGCATCTGGGTGGAGAAGAGGCCGTCGCTCTGGACGGTGACGCCTTGGCCCGAGCACTCCGGGCAGGTGGTCATGGCGGAGCCGGGTCGGCCGCCCGTGCCGCGGCAGTCCGGGCAGGGATCCTGCGACGGCACCGGCAGCGAGACCTCGGTGCCGTCGAGCGACTGCGCGAACGAGATCCGCACCTGGGTCTCCAGGTCGCGGCCCCGCGCCGGTGCGGGACCGCTGCGGCTGCCCGGGCCCGCGCCGCGGCGACCGCCGAGGAAGGAGCCGAGCAGATCGGAGAGGTCGCTCATGTCGAACGGAACGCCTGCGCCACCCGCGCCCGGCATCTGGAACCCGCCGCGGTCGAACGCGGCCTTCTTCTCCGGATCGGAGAGGATGTCGTACGCACCCTGGATCTCCTTGAAGCGATTTTCGTCGCCGCCGGAGTTGTCCGGGTGGTGCTTGCGTGCGAGGGCGCGGTACGCCTTCTTGATCGCCTCGGGCGACGCCGAGCGCTCGACGCCCAGGGTCTTGTAGGGATCAGCAGCGGCCATGCGGGTTCTCGTTCGTGGGTGAGGGTGGTGTGGGTCTTGAAGAAGGGTGGGCGGCCGCCGTGGAGGCGGCCGCCCTGGACCTGGGGTGAGGTCCTAGTTCGTGACGACGACGCGCGCCGCCCGGATGATCTCGTCGCCCGCCGCATAGCCGGGCTGGAAGACGACGCCGCAGATCGCGACGGCCTCCTGGCCCTCGGCGGGACGCTGCGCGACGGCCTCGTGGCGGTTCGGGTCGAACGCCTCGCCGAGCGGGTCGAACCGCTCGATGCCGCCGCGGCCGAGCGCCGCGACGATCTCCGCGTGCGTGGACTGCAGCGCAGCGAGGATCCGCTGGGCGGCCTCGCTCGCGTCGCCGGCCTCCGTCAAGGCGGTGCCCTCGTGCTCGAGGGCGCGCTCCACGTTGTCGATCGCCGGCAGCAGCTCGCGTGCGAGATCGGTGCCGCCGCGCACCTTGGCGGCGGCGACATCGCGCTGCATGCGCTTGCGGTAGTTGTCGAAGTCGGCCCGCGTGCGCTGGGCGAGGGAGAGGTACTCCGCGCCCTGCGCCGCCAGCTGACGGATCTCCGCGTCGGTCTTGCCCTCGAGCGGGTCGACGACCTCGGGCTCGGGTGCTGCCTCGGCAGCCTCCGCGCCGGCCTGATCGTCGGCGGCCACCGCGCCTTCCGGCGCGGATTCGCCGACGGGCCCCGCGCCCGGGGCAGCCGTGTCGGCTGCCCCCTGCGCGTCCGTCGTCTCGTCGGTCTCGGGGTTGGTCTGGTCGGTGCTCATCGCGAGTCTCCGTAACCGTCCGGCGGGGCCGGTGGCTACTTGCCCTCGTCGACGATCTCGGCGTCGACGACTTCGTCCTCGCCGCCGTCCGCGCCGACCGGCGCACCCTGCGGGTCGTCGCCGGGCGCCGACTGCGCCGCGGCCTCCTGGGCCTTGGCGTAGAGCGCCTCGCTCAGCGCGTGCTGGCGGGTCTGGAGCGCCTCGAGCGCGGACTTGATCGCATCGACGTCCTCGCCCTTGGTCGCTTCGCGCACCTCGGCGACGAGCTTCTCGATGTCGTCCTTGTCGGACCCCTCGAGCTGCTCCTCCATCTCCTTGAGCTGCTTGTCGGCGGCGTACGCGGCCTGCTCGGCCTCGTTGCGTGCCTCGGCGAGCTCGCGCAGGCGCTTGTCGTCCTCGGCATGCGCCTCGGCGTCGGCGACCATGTTCTTGATCTCGTCGTCCGACAGACCGCCGCCCGACTTGATCTCGATCTTCTGCTCGACGCCCGTGCCGAGATCCTTCGCCGACACGTTGAGGATGCCGTTGGCGTCGATGTCGAACGTGACCTCGACCTGCGGCACGCCACGCGGCGCCGGCGGGATGCCGGTGAGCTGGAACTTGCCGAGCGACTTGTTGTAGCTCGCCATCTCGCGCTCGCCCTGGAGCACGTGGATCTCGACCGACGGCTGGTTGTCCTCGGCCGTCGAGAAGGTCTCGCTCTTGCGGGTCGGGATGGTGGTGTTGCGCTCGATGAGGCGCGTCATCACGCCGCCCTTGGTCTCGATGCCGAGGGTGAGCGGGGTGACGTCGAGGAGGAGCACGTCGGTGACCTCCTTGGAGATCACGCCGGCCTGGATCGCGGCGCCGATGGCGACGACCTCGTCCGGGTTGACGCCGCGGTGCGGGTCCTTGCCGGTGAGCTCCTTGACCTTCTCCTGCACGGCCGGCATGCGGGTCATGCCGCCGACGAGCACGATGTGGTCGATGTT
>JAURVW010001137.1 GCA_030655275.1 Solirubrobacteraceae bacterium | reverse complement strand
GTGCGCCGCGGCGTCTCCGTGAAGTTCTCCCTCGGCACCGGGAGCGCCGTGGTGAGGCTGCAGGTGAGGTCCGGCGAGCGCTGGACCAACGTCGCCCGCATCGCCCTCCCCCGAGGCAAGGGCAAACGCACGCTCGAGCCCGGCAAGGAAGGGCGCAAGCGCCTCGCGGCTGCGACCGTCGAAGACAACTTCGTGCAGGCGCGTTACGCCGTCGCCCTCAGCGACGGCAGCATCGACGCCACCGCCTGGAAGACCTTCCGCCTGACCCGCTGACCCGCGCCCTCGGGGCGCGCAGGTCGAGGATCGCTACCTGAAGACGTAGGGATCCTCGACGTGCTTGGCCCGGTCGGCGGCTCGCCGCCAGGCCGCCAGGCCCGGGCCACTCAGGCCGAGGAGCTCACCTTGTCGCCGCGCGGATCCGTCGCGTCGTTCGGCGAATCGGGCTGCCCGGGCCACTCCTTGCCCGCGGCATCCAGTCGCAGGTGCATGAAGATCAGGAACGAGATCAGGGCCGCGTAGATGCACCAGATCGACGTGACCGCGTCGTACCGCATCCAGCCGGCGAAGCTGATGCCGATGGCGTTGGCGACCCCGAAGAGACGCAGGTAGGTGCCCGTCGCCGCGATCGTCGTGAAGACGGTGGCGTTCACGTAGATCAGGCCGCCGATGTCGGGCACGTCGGTCGTGGTCTTGTAGACCATCACGTGGTCGAGCGGATAGGCCGTCGCGCTGCCGTTGATCAGGATCGAGCCGAACTTCACCGCCAGCACGAGGCCGCCGAACGCGGAGATCGCCATGTAGATCCGGCGCCGGCGGTCGGGCTCGATCGCCATCACGGCGAGCGGCACCATCACCGGCAGGATCATCTGGGCCATGATCAGATAGAGGTTGATCGCGAACTTCCCCACGAAGTCGGAGGCGTTGCCGTCGGCCCACAGCCAGACGAACGCCTCCACGCCCTGGTGGGCCGCGAAGAACAACGGGATCGATGCGATCGCGTACTGCCGCGGCTTCTTCGCCGCCCACAGCGTCGCGATGCCCACCGGGGTGAGCGCGACCGCCGCGACGACGTCAGCCTCGAACGAGAAGCACATACGAGGCCAACCCTCCTCGGAGCCCGGCTAGAGGGCCGGGTACTTGTCGCAGTTCGTGGCGACCGGTTTGCCGGCGAACCGGTCGGCCATCCACGCCTGCGCCTTGAACGGCATCGAGAAGGCCTGCATCGCGTGCTCCTCGTTGTAGCCGGTCACGAACTGCACCTGCGTGCCCTCGGCGCAGTACTTGCGCACGAGCTTCACCATCGCCTTGTAGCCGCCCATCTGATCGAAGACCGTGTGGTACATGAACATCGGGTGCTTCGGGTTCACCTTGCCGAGCGAGAGCTCGTCGGCGACGGCCTTGAACTCCGGCACGTTGAGGAGGTCCGGCACCGTGGTGAGGCTGCGGATCTTCGTGAACGGGTACGCGAGGGCGAAGTCGGTGATGCACGACTGCTTCTTGCGCAGGTACTTGAAGGTGCGACGGCCCTTGTTGTTGAGGTACTTGTCGAAGTTGAGCTCGGGGTAGCCGGTGGAGACGCCCGCCAGACCCGCGAGCGCGATGCCGGCGAAGAGCTGGCCGTCCATGTACTTGAGGACCTCGCCCATGTTCGCGGCGACGCCACCCTGGGTCGCGCCGACGATGTTGAGCTCGGGCGCGTACGCGGGCTGCATCTCGCTGGCCCACGCCGTCGCCTGTCCGCCACCGGAGTAGCCGAGCATGCCGACCTGCGTCTTGGCCCCGTCGAGGCCGACGGGCTCGAAGTTCTCGGCGGCGCGGATGCCGTCGAGCACGCCGCGGCCGGTCGTCTTGGCGGTGAGCCAGGCGTTGTCCGGACCCTCGTAGTCGGCCGTGACCACGGTCCACCCGCGCGCGAGGGCGCCGTCGATGATGAGGGTCTCGGCCGCCTGCAGGGCGACCTTGCCTGAGGCCAGCGAGTACGACGGCATGCACGTCGGGCTCAGGCCGTCGTAGGCCGTCTGGTACGAGATCAGCTTGCGCCCGGTCTTCGGGCTCGTCAGCGGCATGATGATCGTCGCGACGTTCGCGATCGGCTTCTCGAGGCGGTCCGTCGAGCGGTACAGCACCTGGTAGGTCTTGAACGGCTGCTGGATCGCCGGACCGGTCTTGATGCGCGTCTTGCGCGAGCGGATCACGGAGCCGTTCGGCAGGGCCGCCAGGTCGGCCGGAGGCGTGTAGAACGGATCGTCGGTCGGCCAGACGGCACCGGCCTGCGCCGCCGGAGCGGCGCCGAGGAGACCGAGTGCGCCGACGACGACCGCGAGGGTCGCCACCAGGCTGGCGCGAAGCCGCGACTGCGACGACGGCTGAACCGGGACATGGGGAGGAGTCACGCTTGGGACAGAAGGAGACATCGCTGTGATCTGGGCTGACAAAAGCCCTGTTGGGACGCGTTAGGTGAGGCAGGTTAACCAGGCCCCGCTCGAAAAACCACTTCTCGGTTGAAGTTAAGGCCCGGTACCCAGCATTACCCACAAGTGCTCCGGAATCCGGGAATCTACCGTCGCGATGCGCTTTGTCCCGAGCCTCGCTACCCCCGCCGCGATGTCGCGTTTTCGCGTCCGCACGCCCCTGCTGATCGCAGCGGGCCTCCTGGCCCTACCCGGAGCCGCCAACGCCGCCGTCCCGCGCACCGAGACCCCGATCGTCTCGAGTTCGCCCCAGACCGACGTCGCCTCCAGCTACGTGAGCATCAAGGTGCCGCTGCCCTCCTCGGCCGCGGCCCACCCGGAGAAGTGCGACTGGCTCTCCTACCTTCGCTTCCGCTCGACCACCGGCCCCGCCGAGTCGATGAAGGCCGACGCCGTCACCGTCCTGATGCCCGGGATCATGGAGGGCGCCAGCGCCTTCGACCCCCTCGCGCGCAACGCCGTCCGCGCGGCCAAGCGCCGCGGACGCAACATCGAGGTCTGGGCGCTCGACCGTCGCTCCAACTGCCTCGAGGACCTCACGGGCCTGAACGAGTACGAGCGCACCGGCGACGCGAAGGACGCGACGAACTACTACTTCGGTGGCGCCCCGGCCGGCGGCAAGACGTTCGCCGGCTGGAACGTCGACGACCGCTTCCTCGCCGACATCGGCATGGAGCAGACCGTCCAGGACTACAACGCGGTCCTGGTGAACGAGCTCCCGAGCCAGCCGTGGCGCGAGTCGCACGTGCTGTGTGGCGGTCACTCCCTCGGCGGCCCGATCACGCAGCTCTTCGCGGGCTGGGACTTCGACGGCGATGCGAAGACCACCGTCGACGCCGGGTACCGCCAGTGCGCGGCGTTCGTCGGCTTCGAGTCGATGCTCGACCTCGACCTCGTCGAGGACTCGCCGCAGCTCAAGGCCGCGATCGGCTTCCTCACGCTCGGGCAGACCAACTTCCTGCGCCGCGTCTCGGTCTCCGCACTCAAGAGCGGCAAGGTCCCGCGCCACTTCAAGGTCGGCGGCCTCGACCCGATGTCGACGATGTTCATGGAGGCCGTCGGCATCGGTGCCTCGAAGCGCCCGAACGACTCGGCGACGCCCTTCATGAAGTCGGTCCCGGTCGACAAGGAGGGCCTCGACTCCTACCTGCACCTCACGGGCTCCGTCGACCTGCCGCACCTCATCGCCTCCAAGGACTCGCTGCGCGACTACTCGTACACGAACGCCGGCCTGCTCGGACAGCTCTTCGACGACAACGGCGCGGTCTTCAGCGGTATCCGTGCGAGCTTCGGCTACTTCAACGGCAGCCCGATGCGGATCAGCCACCTCGCCGACCAGGTCAAGAACATCCCGGGCATCAACATCGCCTTCCAGCAGGCGCCGCTGATGCTGCCGTTCAAGGCGAAGGCGGGCACCCCGGCGACCGGCTGGGCCAACTACGACGCGCTCGGCTCGGGCGCCACGCAGATCGGCGCCGGCCGCACCGACGCCTCGACCGAGGTGACCGACGCCCGCGACTTCGCCCGCATCCAGTACGAGGGGCCGACGAACTTCACGGAGACCTACATGCCGACCCGCCTGATGACCGACTTCGCGTCGCTGATCATCGGGGACCGCACCCAGGACCTGAAGGGCTTCCGCTACAAGCATCCGACGCGCCTCAAGCCGCGGATGGTGGCGCTCGGCACGTCCGGCGCGGCGAAGAAGGCCAAGCTGGGCTCCCCGGATCCGTTCGTGATGATGACCGGCTACGAGCACGTCGACGCGATCACCGCGGCGGAGAAGCAGAACGACGGCAAGCCCGAGGGCTCCAGCACGATGCTCGTCGACATGATCGACCGAGTCGTGCCGCGGTAGCGCCCAGCGCGCCCGGACTCCTTGATGACCGGCCTAAAGGCTAGGTAACATGCCGTATCACGCCGCTTCGGCCGTCGGGCTCCGTCCCCGCGTCGCTTCCGAGGGCGAGTCCCACCCCATGTCGTCCATCACTCCGAAGCCGGCGTCGCAGCCCCGCACGCGCACCGACGCGTCGCCGACGATGCTCGGCACCGTCCTCGTGACGGGCGCCTCGAGCGGGATCGGGCAGGCCACGGCGCGCACGCTGGCGGCCGCCGGCTTCCACGTGCTCGCGGGGGTGCGCGACCTCGACGACGCCCTGCCGCTCACCGAGGAGAGCGACCGCATCGAGCCGATCGAGCTCGACGTGACCGATCCGGTGGCCATCGCGGCCTTCGCCGAACGCGCGAGTCGCCTCGGCAACGGGCTCGCGGCGCTCGTCAACAACGCGGGCACGATCAGCGTCGGCGCGATCGAGGCCGTGCCAGCCTCCCGCTGGGAGGAGACGATCAACGTGAACGTGCTCGGCACGATCAACGTGACCCGTGCGGCCCTCCCGTCGCTCATGCGGGCCCGAGGGCGCGTGGTGAACGTGAGCTCCCCCAACGGCAAGCTGGCGATGCCGATGTTCGGGCCGTACGCCGTCTCCAAGTTCGCACTCGAGGCCTTCAACGACACGCTCCGCCGTGAGGTTGCCCATCTCGGCGTGCGCGTGATCTGCGTGTCGCCCGGACCCACGTCGACGCCGATCTTCGACAAGGGCCTGGCCGCCGCGACCGAGCTCATGGATGCCTCCCCGGCCGACATGCGGGCTCGCTACGAGCCCATGATCGCCTCGGCCGTGAAGGCGGCGCAGGAGACGAAGTCGGGCGGGCACACCGCCCAGGAGGCCGCCGACGTGATCGCGCGGGCGCTCCAGGCCCGCCGGCCGAAGACGCGGTATCCGATGGGGATCGAGAACCGGTTGGCCGCCACGATCGCGCGAGTCGTCCCGGACCGCGCCGCCGACCGCATCGTCGCCCGCTTCACGACGGCGAAGCCGAAGGCCTGAGCGCCCCGATCCCGGGGTGACCCCGGGGTCCGTGCGGCAGCGCTCACGTCGCTGCTGAGCAACCGTCAACGAGCGCTAACGCACGAACGGTGGCCTTTGCTACGTTGGGTGACCGCCGTCACAAACGGCGATCACGCTCCATGGATCCCGCCCTCTCAGATCGTCAACTCGCCGTACTTCGCGAGGCCGCCCGCGTGAGCAAGCTCGTGAGCGTCGTCGCCTACCCGGGCGGCCGCCTGGAGGACGTCGCGTCGAGCGGGTGGAATGCCGCCCGCGTTCCGCTGCCGACCGATGCCGAGGTGCGCGCGCTCGTGCGCAGCGGCCACCTCCTCGCGGCCGGGCCGAGCGCCGCGACGTCCTTCTACATCGCCGACCGCGGCCACGAGGCGGTCGACGCCACCGTCACCCTGCCCGTGCCACAGCAGACCTACCACCGCTGAAACCCGCCGCGCCGACGGGGTCGTCCCGATTTTGGTGAGGCTTACTACAAAAACTTAGCCACGGCTTTCGAGTCCGGCTCACATCCATTGCCGTTTTCCCGCGCTGGGCCGGTTAGGGTCTGTGCCACATGGCGAGCGGCGAAGTGCCACGACAGCCGGCTTACCGGGGAATGCGCACGGGCGGGCGCAGTGAACGCGTGCGCGCGTCGATCATCGGTGCCACGCTGGAGGAGATCGTGCGGGTCGGGTTCGTCGACCTCTCGATGGCGCGGGTCGCGGCGAAGGCCGAGGTGGCCCTCACCACCGTCCACCGGCGGTGGGGCACGAAGGCCGCGTTGGCTGCCGACGCCATCGTCGACCATCTCGCCGGCCCGGCCGCGGTGCCGGACCTGGGCTCCCTGGAGGCCGACCTCCGCGCCATCGCCGAGCTCACGGTCGGCGCGCTGCGCGACGAGACCATCAAGGCTTTGCTGCGCGCGACGATGCTGTTGCAGTCGCCCGAACTCGATCAGGTCCGGCTCCGACTGGACGCGCTCGCCGACGAGCTGGCGACGCCCATCGTGGGGCGCGCGATCGCGCGGGGTGAGCTGCCCGAGGGCACGGCTCCCCAGGCGGCGCTGGAGCTGCTGGTCGCGGGGTTGTGGATGCGGTCGTTCGTGTCTGGCGGGCGGCTCGACGAGCGCGACCTGGAGTCGTTCGTGGCGGATGCGATGGCGGCCCTCGGACGGGAGCTCGTTCGATGATCGAGCGCGTGGAGACGCCGTCGACCGCGCTGCCCGCGGCTTCGGGGGCAGGGAGACCGGCCCGGTCCGCGGACCGCTCCGGCAGCGCTCGTACGTACACCGGCGCGCGGCCCGGCGGCCGCAGCGAGCGTGTGCGTGAAGCGATCCTGAAGGCGACGACGGAGGAGCTGCTCAGCGTCGGCTACGCCGAGCTCACGCTCTCCTCGGTCGCGGCGCGGGCCGGTCTGGCGCTCAGCACCGTCCGGCGTCGCTGGGGCTCGAAGGCCGCGCTCGCGGCGGCCACCGTGACCGAGATGACGGCCGGCGCCGTGCCCGTGCCCGACACGGGCACGCTCGAGGGCGATCTGCGCGCGATGACCCAGTCGGTCTTCGACTACGCGAGTCAGGCCGACGTGATCACGATGATCCGCACCACCCTGGCGCTGCCGGAAGACGAACTCACCGACGTGCGGACCCAGCACTGGTTGCAGCGCGGGATCATCGCCCATCAGGTCACCCAGCGCGCGATCGAGCGGGGCGAGATCCCGCCGTCGCGAAACTCCGGCCGGCTCGTGGAGATGGCGGTCGCCCGGATGTGGATGCGCGCGCTCCTCACCGGCCGCCCGTTCGAGCAGCACGAGCTCGAGGGTTTCGTGCAGGATGCCCTTGCCGCGGCCCGCGCCGGCGGCCGACTGACGCCCTGAAGGGGATCGCCGCGATCGTCGCGGTGATCGTGGCCGTGATGTTCGTGCCGCGCCCCCTCCTTCCCTGACGGTGACCGGATCAGGCCGGTCCCGCGCGTGATCCTCGGGCGGCCCGCGATACGACTACCGATGACGGCACGCACCGACGCGCGCCGGACGTGGGAGCACGCAGTGAGCAGAGAGACCCCTTCCCGAGGTGAACCGCAGGGCGTCCCCGGCGAGTCGTTCTCGCTGTGGATGGACGCCGACCAGGGCGACGCCTTCGCGCCGCTCACGTCGTCGACGTCGGTCGACGTGTGCGTCGTGGGAGCCGGCATCGCCGGCCTCACCGCCGCCGTCGAGCTCGCTCGGCGCGGGCGGAGCGTGCTGGTGCTCGAGGCGCAGGAGGTCGGTGGCGGCGTGACCGGCCACACCACCGGAAAGGTCACGGCGCTGCACGGCCTCGTCTACGACGAACTGCGCAGCAAGTGGGGGACCGATGGCGCCGCGACCTACGCGGCCGCGCAGCAGACGGCGCTCGAGTACGTCCGAGAGAGCGTTCGAGCGCTCGGGATCGACTGCGACTTCCGCGAGCGGGACGCCTACACGTACGTCGTCGAACCGGGCGACGTGCGCTCGATCGAGAAGGAGGTCGACGCTGCCCGCGCCGCGGGTCTGGCGGCCGAGTACGTCGAGACGACGCCCCTTCCATTTCCCGTCGCCGCCGCGATCCGGCTCCCCGACCAGGCCGAGTTCCATGCCCGCAAGTACGTGCTCGGGCTCGCTCGCGAGTTCGTCGCGCTGGGTGGGCGGATCGCCGAGCAGAGCCGGGCGACCGGGCTGACGGAGCTCCGCTCCACGCAGGTGCACGTCGGCGAGCTGCGCGTCACGGCCAAGGACGTCGTCATCGCGTCGCACATGCCGTTCCTCGATCGCGGCGCCTTCTTCGTCCGGCTCACCGCCAAACGTTCCTACGCCATCGCGCAGCGCGCCACCGGTCCAGCGCCCGACGGCATGTTCATCTCCTCGGGTTCGACGCCTTCTCGCTCGATCCGCGCCACCCCGGACGGCAACGGTGGTGAGCTGCTGGTCCTCGGCGGCGAGGGCCACAACGCGGGTGAGCACGGTGCCGACACGCCGCAGCGCTATGAGCGTCTCGCGGCCTTCGGGCGTGAGCATTTCGGCGACGGCGCCGTCACCCACCGGTGGTCGTCGCAGGACCTGCAGCCGGCCGACGGGCTGCCCTACGTCGGTCCGCTCACGCCGCTCTCCAAGCACGTCTACGTCGCGTCGGGGTTCCGCAAGTGGGGCCTGACCAACGGCACGGCCGCGGCCTTCGCGATCACCGATGCGATCACGGGCAGCCCCAGCGCGTTCGGCGAGCTGACGAAGTCCTGGCGGATCACGCCTCGCAAGTCGGCCGTGGGACTGATCAAGGAAGGGTTCAAGGACGGCCGCCACATGGTCGGCGATCGCCTGCGTCCGGTGTCCGGCGATGCTCCCGAGACGCTGCAGCCCGGCGAGGGCGCGCTGCTTCGGCACGACGGCACCGTGGTCGCTGCCGCACGCGACCTCGACGGCACCCTGCACGTACGTTCGTCGGTCTGCACGCACCTCGGCTGCCGGGTGCTCTGGAACACCGCCGAGCGGTCCTGGGACTGCCCTTGCCATGGCTCGCGATTCGCCACCGATGGCGCCGTCCTCGAAGGACCCGCCACCCGCCCGCTCGCGGCCGAAGGCGAGGGGCTGAAGGAGACCATCGCCAGCGAGACGCAGAAGCGGTAGGGCCGGCGAAGCACGTCGAGCCGCACAGGGCGTCCGTCGTCCGAGAAGAGGGAAGCCGCCCCGCGCCGGGGGGACAACCGACCGGCTCTAGCCAGGCCTGACACCGCCCGTCGGGGAGGCTGACCGCCGCAGACCAACATGCCCTCAGACGGCGTTTCGAAAGGCCGTAACCCTCGGAGGATGATCCATCGTCACGACCGTCTCCTCACCGAACTTCCCCCGCCCTCCGACTACGACCCGGCCGGCGCGGCCATCGTCCAGGAGCTCATGGGCGGCAAGTTCGGCGAAATGTCGACGCTCATGAACTACACGTTCCAGTCGTTCAACTACCGCAACCGCGAGGGCACGCGGCCCTTCTACGACCTCATCGCCAACATCGCCGCCGAGGAGTACGGCCACATCGAGCTCGTCGGCCACACGATCGGCGCGATGCTCACCGATCTCAACAAGACGGAGACCTCCCCGGACATCACCAGCGAGTTGCTGAAGGGTCTGACGGAGGGCAACCCGCATCACTTCGTCAACGGCGGCAAGGGCGTGCTCCCGCAGGATTCGCGCGGGATGCCGTGGACCGGCGACAACGTGTTCTCCTCGGGCGACCTCGTCTCCGACCTCACCCACAACTTCTTCCTCGAGTCGGGCGCGCGCAGCGGCAAGCTGCGCGTCTACGAGTCGGTCGACCATCCGTCGGCGCGTGCACTCACCGGCTACCTCCTCGTGCGTGGCGGCGTCCACCAGGTCGCCTACGCCCGTGCGCTCGAGAACCTCACCGGCGCCGACCTCTCGAAGATGTTCCCCACGCCGAGGATCCCGACCGACAAGATCCCCGAGTGCAAGCCGCACATCGAGCGCGGCGACCACGCCCGGATCTACCGGTTCTCGCCGAACGACTTCACCGAGATCGCGGCCGTCTTCAACGGCAACCATCCCGAGACCGGCGACCCGCTCGTGGTCGTGGACGACGATCCCGAGTCGCGTCCGCGTCCGGACGACCCGATGCCGCAGCCCGACGTGTTCGCGCCGGACTACGCCCCCGAGGAGATCGAGGAGATCGCCGACAAGCTGCGCGAGAAGGCCGGCCTGCCGAAGCGGCACGTGAAAGAGGACTGACCCCGGCCCCGCGCCCGCACCACCACCCCTCCAGAAGAGAGACCCGCCATGAAGGCCCTCACGTTCCACGGCAAGCGCGACGTCCGCGTCGACGAGCATCCCGATCCGGTCATCCAGAAGCCGACCGACGCGATCATCAAGGTCACGTCGACGGCGATCTGCGGGTCGGACCTGCACCTCTACGAGGTCCTTGGCGCGTTCATCGAGCCGGGGTCGATCCTCGGCCACGAGCCGATGGGCATCGTCGAGGAGGTCGGCAGCGAGGTGAAGGACATCAAGGCGGGCGACCGCGTGGTGATCCCGTTCAACATCTCGTGTGGCCACTGCTGGATGTGCAACCACGCGCTGCAGTCGCAGTGCGAGACGACGCAGGTGCGGGACCAGGGCAATGGTGCCGCACTGCTCGGCTACACCGAGCTGTACGGCAGCGTGCCCGGCGGGCAGGCGGAGTACCTGCGCGTGCCGCAGGCGCAGTACGGGCCGATCGTGGTGCCGGACGGCGTGCCGGACGAGCGGTTCCTGTTCCTCTCCGACGTGCTCCCCACGGCCTGGCAGGCCGTGCCGTACGCGAACATCCCGAAGGGCGGCTCGGTCGTCGTGCTGGGCCTCGGGCCGATCGGTGAGATGGCGACGCGCATCGCGCAGCACCTGGGCGCCGAGACCGTGATCGGCATCGACCTCGTGCCCGACCGGCTCGAGCGCACGCGTTCGCACGGCGTGATCGGCCTGAACCTCACGGAGACGGACGACATCGTCGACGCCGTCCAGGAGCTCACCGGCGGTCGCGGCCCTGACGCCGTGATCGACGCCGTCGGCATGGAGGCCCACGGGGCACCGATCGGCAAGCTCGCGCAGACGCTCACCGGGTTCCTGCCGGACGCCGTCGCCAAGCCGCTCATGAAGAAGGCCGGCGTCGATCGCCTGAGCGCGGTGCACCTCGCGATCGAGCTCGTGCGACGCGGCGGCACCGTGTCGCTCTCGGGCGTCTACGGCGGCGCGGCCGACCCGATGCCGCTCATCACGATGTTCGACAAGCAGCTCACGTTCCGCATGGGGCAGGCCAACGTGAAGCACTGGGTCGACGACATCATCCCGCTGCTCACCGACTCCGACGTGCTCGGCGTGGAGCAGTACGCCTCCCACCGCGTGCCACTCGCCGAGGCCCCGGCCGCCTACAAGACGTTCCAGGACAAGAGCGACGGCTCGTTCAAGGTCGTGCTCAAGCCGCACGGCTGAGCGCAGCGCCGCGCTCTCAGGAAGCAGGAAGACCGAGGACACGAAGGTCCTCGGTCAGCGCGGCTGCGAGTCCGGCGGGTGCTCGGCCGATGGTGCGGGCGCTCGTGACGACGACACACTCGTGGTCGCGCAGCACCGGGATGCCGAGGTCGCGGCAGCGCAGGAGGATGGCCTCGTCCTCCAGGGCGACCGGCGTGGGCAGCGGCCCGAGCGACGCGAGCACGTCGCTGCGGAAGCCGAGGTTCGAGCCCGCGAAATGGGGATGCAGGGCGTGGCGTTCGTCGGCGGGTAGCGCCGCCAGCCGAGCCGCGAGGCGCGCGGCGCGGGCGGCGACGAGTCGCTCGTCGGTCGACCGGTCGAGGTGCACGTCGCCTGCGATCACCCCGTGGCCCTCGTCG
>JAURVW010001100.1 GCA_030655275.1 Solirubrobacteraceae bacterium | reverse complement strand
TCGGCGGCGTCGGGCGTGGCTGCGTCGGCCGGGGCCGGCGGCACGTAGGCGGTGGGGCGACCGAAACGCGGGGTCATCGCGTGACCCCCATGCGGGAGGACGAGAGGCGCTCGGTGTCGCCGATCACGAGCGACAGACCACCGAGGAGCTCGGCGCGGTTGCCGAGCTGGCCGCCGGAGAGCTCCACGCTGCCGACGACGGCCGGGAGGGCGAAGCGGCCGAGCGACTCGCGGATCCCGTCGATGAGGGCTGAGCCCTCACCGCCGAGGTCGCCGCCGATGACGATCTGGTCGGGGCCGAGGATGTTGGAGAGGTCGGCGAGGGAGCGGCCGATCGCACGGCCCGCGTCGATCAGGACTCGGCGGGCGCCGACGTCGCCGGACATTGCGAGCTCGGCCATGCCGCGCGTCGTGAGCTCGGGACCATGGCGGTGGCGCAGGAGGCGCAGCAGGGGCGCGGCACCGGCGACGGTCTCCAGGCAGCCGCGGTTTCCGCAGCGGCAGATGTCGCCCTCGGCGTCGTGCAGCACGTGGCCGAGCTCGCCGGCGGAGCCCGCGGCGCCTCGGTGCAGGCGGCCGCCGAGGAGGATGCCGGCGCCGATGCCGGAGGCGACCTTCACGTAGACGAGGTCGGTCGCGCCGATGGCGGCGCCGAAGCGGGCTTCTCCGAGCGTGGCGAGGTTGGCGTCGTTGTCGACGATCACGCCGACGGGGGCGCCGAGGCGGTGGGCGAACTCCTGCGCCGGCTGGAGGCCGACCCAGTCGGGAAGGATCACGGAGCTGCCGACGGCGCCGGTGGCGCGGTCGATCGGTCCTGGCAGGCCCATCGCGGCGCCGATCAGGTCGTCGACGGTGAGCTCGGCCTCCTCGAGCACCTCGCGCGTGAGTTCGGCGGCGGCGTCGAGGGCGGCGCTGGCGGAGCCGTCGACGTCGATCTTCAGTTCGCGCTCGGCCAGGATCTCGGCGGAGAGATCGGCGAGCGCGACGCGCAGGTGGGTGTGGCCGAAGTCGATGGCGAGCGCAGCCCCGGCGGAACGATCGAGCGAGAGCAGCGCGCCCGGGCGGCCCCCTTGTGCCCCGGGGTCGCGGGTCTCGGCGCGGTCGACGACGAGGCCGTCCCCGATCAGTTCGGTGATGAGTCCGGAGATCGTCGAGCGGGACAGGCCGGTGCGGCGCGCGAGGTCGGCACGGCTCGCCGATCCGCTGCTGCGCAGGGCATCGAGCACCTGCACCCGGTTGCGACGGCGTGTGGAGAGGGGTGCGTTCTCGGACCGACCGGCAGACATCCGAGGATCACTGTGATCTCGCTCACAAGGTTTGTCAAGTTCTGGACGAACCGGGCGGATCTGCACTCAGCGTTTGTTCGTAGCTGGTTGATCTACCGGCGAGTGGAGTGACCAGCAAACAAACTCTCGAACAAGCCTCTTCCACCCTCTGCGGCACGCGTGGCGCAGGTTTCGCCGAGTGGCCGGAGGAACCGATGGACCAACCCCGCGCCGGAGCGCGTTCCGTCGAACTCAGAGGGTCTGCGCGCCAGGACGGCGAGAGACGTTGGCGGCGCGGAAGGGCGCTGCGCAGGTTCTCGACGCCTGGAAAGCCACAACCCGCAACGCGCGAAAGGCGGTGGCGGCGCGGAAGGGCACTGCGCAGGTTCTCGACGCCTGGAGAACCACAACCTGCACAGCGGAGAGCGAGGTGCCCCGCCCCACCACGCTGCTCCTGAACGACCGAGGCGCCTCCGTCACCCGCGGGGACGGAGGCGCCTCGGTGCGCGAAGTCGTTCAGCCGATGGCTAGAACAGCTTCTTGTAGGTGAAGGTCACCTTCTCCTTGGAGATGCCGTTCTTCGTCTCGACCGTCACGACGTACGAGCCGGGGTTCTGCGGCGGCGCGATGACGATCAGCTGGTTCGTGCCGATCGCAAACCCGCTCGTCGCCTTGACCGAACCGAACTTGACCGCCTTGACGTCGGAGAAGTTCTTCCCGCTGATCAGAGCGATGCCGCCGATCCAGCCGTAGGCGAAGCCGTTCACGCTGCTCACCGACGGAGCCGACGACGGCGCCGGGGTGACGACCGGGGTCGGCGTCGGCGTTGCGACGGGCGACGGGGTCGGCGTCGCAACGGGCGACGGGGTCACGACCGGCGTCGGGGTTGGGGTGACGACGGGCGTCGGAGTCGGAGTCGCAACCGGCGTCGGCGTCGGCGTCGCGACCGGAGTCGGCGTCGGCGTCGGCGTCGCGACCGGCGTCGGCGTCGGCGTCGCGACCGGAGTCGGCGTCGGCGTCGCGACC
>JAURVW010001099.1 GCA_030655275.1 Solirubrobacteraceae bacterium | reverse complement strand
CTCTTCGCTCCGAAGCCGACCGCCACCCCGAAGGTCACGCCGACCCCCAAGCCGACCGCCACCCCGAAGCCGACCTCCACGATCGTCGCGACGCCGAAGGCCGTCGCCGTCGTCGCGGCGACGCCGGCGCCCACGGCGACCCCCGTCGCCGCCGTCGCCTCGGCCAACACCGTGACGAGCGCGTCGACGCCGGCGGGCGCGGCCTGCACGCCGCTGCCGACCACGAAGGCGTTCCAGCGCGTCGACGGCGACACCGCCGACTACTCGATCGCCCCGGGCGGCAACTTCGAGAGCGGCACGAGCGGCTGGACGCTGTCCAACGGCGCGAAGATCGTCTCCGGCAACGAGACGCTCGGCGTCTCCTCCGGCAGCAAGGCGCTGCAGATCCCGCTCGCCGGCTCCGCCACGTCGCCGGCGTTCTGCGTCGACGAGAGCAACCCGCACTTCCGCTTCGCCTACAAGGTCGACAACGCCGTCCTCTCCGGCTTCATCGCCTACGTGATCTACCGCGACGCGGCGGGCAAGATCACCAACGTCGAGCTCGTGTCCTCCAAGATCCTCGCGCTGACGCCGTCGACCTGGCAGGCGACGCCGAACAGCCCGCTCTCCACGCTCCTGCCGCTCAACGCGACCACCAAGACCGCCTCCGTCCAGCTCAAGATCACCTCCCTGAGCCCGACCGACTTCGTCGACGACACCGCCACCGCCATCCTCGGCAACAACGCCGCCACCTCCGCCGTCACCTCCATCGGCGGCGCCGCCACCAACCTCGTCGCCACCATCTCCGGCGCCGTCTCTCCGATCGCCAACATCGGCATCACCGTCGACTCCGTCATGGTCGATCCCTACCGCAGGGGCTGATCGGATGGCGCGTGAGCGGATCTCGCTTGCAGCTTCCGCCCCCGCGAAGCGCTCCCGGACCGAGTACTAAACGCCCTCCGCGGGAACGGAATCCACGGCGCGGTCTCCCGCTCACACACCATCCGATGGCCTGGAATGAAGCTGGGGCCGGACGTCGCTGGGACGTCCGGCCCCTCGTCCGTTCCTTGCGCGGCCCTGCGTGCCCGGGCCCGTCGGCGCGAGTTGCGGCCGCGGGCCACTTGACTGGTGACCATGACATCGACGCGTGCCGTGCAGGTTTCAGGACCGGGGGAGCCCCTCGAGCTCGTGGAGCGTGAGCTCCGCGAGCCCGGCCGCGGCGAGGTGCGCGTGCGGGTCGAGGCCTGCGGCGTGTGCCACTCCGACGCCTTCACGGTCGAGGGCGGGATGCCCGGGATCGAGTACCCGCGGGTGCCCGGCCACGAGATCGCCGGCGTGATCGAGGCCGTCGGCGAGGGCGTCGACCCGTGGACGAGCGGCCAGCGGGTCGGCGTGGGCTGGTTCGGCGGCAACTGCGGGCACTGCGACCCGTGTCGGCGCGGCGACCTGATCTCGTGCGAGAACGGACTCGTGCCCGGCATCGCGTACGACGGCGGCTACGCCGATCACGTGATCGTGCCCCAGGGTGCGCTCGCATCGATCCCGGACGACCTGTCGGCCGAAGATGCGGCGCCGCTGCTCTGCGCCGGCATCACCACGTTCAACGCGCTGCGGGAGAGCGGCGCCCGCGCCGGCGACCTCGTCGCGATCCTCGGCATCGGCGGCCTCGGCCATCTCGGCGTGCAGTTCGCCCGCCACATGGGGTTCGAGACGGTCGCCATCGCCCGCGGGACCGACAAGGAACCGCTCGCGAAGGAGCTCGGCGCCCACCACTACATCGACTCCACCGCGACCGACGTCGCCGAGGCACTCAAGGCCCTTGGCGGCGCGACGACGATCCTCGCCACGGTGACGGCCCCGGACGCGATGAGCGCGGCCGTCGGCGGGCTGCGGCCACGCGGTCGCATGATCGTGGTCGGTGCCTCGGCCGACCCGATGGAGATCCCGCCGTTCGCGCTCATCCCGGGCAGCACCGGCGTCCTCGGCCACGCCTCCGGCACCTCGAAGGACTCCGAGGACACGCTGCGTTTCTCGGCGCTGCAGAGCATCCGCCCGTCGATCGAGACCTACCCGCTGGAGCAGGCGGCCGAGGGCTACGCGCGGATGATGAGCGGCGACGCCCGCTTTCGCGTGGTGCTCACCACGGGCTGACCATGGTGCGCTGACGAATCGGTGAACGCCCCACGTGATCGACGGCGGCGGGGCTAGCCTCGACCTCGACGGGCACCCTCGGGGCGCCCGCCGCCTCATCACTGTCAGTCGGCGCGAGCCGGCGAAGGAGCGAACACATGCCGTCGAAGGGTCACGCAGAATGGACCGGCGATCTCAAGTCCGGAGGCGGCACGTTCAGCGCCGGTGAAGGCATCGAGGGCCAGTTCTCCTTCAAGTCGCGGTTCGAGGACGGCCCGGGCGCGAACCCCGAGCAGCTCATCGCCGCCGCGCACGCCTCCTGCTTCTCGATGGCGTTCTCCAATGCCCTCGACGAGGCCGGCCACACGCCGACCTCCGTCACCACCGACGCGGTCGTCACCCTGCGCCTGCTCGACGACGGACCGACGATCACGAAGATCGCGCTGACGACCACCGGTGTCGTCCCCGGCATCGACGACGACAAGTTCCAGGAGATCGCCGCGGCGGCCAAGGCCGGCTGCCCGGTCTCCAAGGCGCTCGCGGGCGTCGAGGACATCACGCTCGACGCGACGCTCCAGGCCTGAGCCCGACGCTCCACCCGCGCGGCGCCTCAAGGCGTGGCGCGGGTGCCGAGCCGAGCCGTGCGTCATCCGGCGCGCAACTCACTCGCGGCGGTCGGGCGGGCGCTGGGAGCGCCCCGATCGCCATTTGGTCACCTTCCGGGTAATCACCGGTCCACAAGTGGGCGCGGCAAGATCCGATGTGCCGAGCTAATACGAGATTCCCTCTTCACCTATAGGGGTACTTCTGGCAAGCTACGGCGATGCGCTTCTGTCCCAAGCTCATCCCACGCACCTTCGGTGCAATCGCCTTCACCGTGGCGGTCGCGCTCTCGGCGCCGGCCGGAGCGCTGGCCGCCAGTCCGTCGCGCAGCGTCGAATACGAGGTGCCGAGCCTCAAGGGCAACATCGACCTCAAGAAGGTCGAGCTCAACGGGACGAACAAGCTCACGGCCTGGGTGCGCCTGCCCGCCGGATACGACGATCAGCCCGACCGGCGCTGGCCCGTCCTCTACCTCCTGCATGGTTGGGAGGACAACAGCGGCGGCTGGCTCGACCCGAAGAAGGGCGACCTCAACGCCGTCCTGCCCGCCGACTTCCCCGGGATCGTCGTGATGCCCGATGGCGGCAAGGAATGGTTCCTCAACTGGGCCGACGACACGAAGAACCCCGGCCACCGCTGGGGCGACTACCTCCTCGAGGAGGTGCTTCCGCTGATGGAATCCAAGCTGCGCATCCTGCCCGGCCGCGGCAACCACGCCATCGGCGGGCTCTCGATGGGCGGCTACGGCGCCCTCCGCGCGACGGCGGCACTCCCGTCCTACTTCGGTCACGCGCTCGCATTCTCCGGTCTCGTCGACAACCAGGACGCGTCGTTCAACGCGATGCTCACCACGGCCCAGCTCGGCAAGGCCGGCTACGGCCCGATCTGGGGTCCAATGTTCGGCCCCTACGCCGACGCGACCAACCCGGTCAAGAACGCCCGCGACTACCGGCAGTCGCGTCTCTCCGTCTACTACGGCACGCCGTCGATCTCCGTGCTCTGGTCGCTCGACCTCCGCATCCGCGCCGAAGCCCTCCTCGAGGTCGGGGTGCAGCTGCAGGTCGGCCGCTTCCTGTCGGCCCTCAAGGGCCAGGGCGGCGACGTGTACTCGCAGAACGTCCCCAACGGCTCCCACACGTGGAAGTGGTGGAAGCAGCAGCTCGCCAACGCGGTGTCGCGTGATCTCTTCAAGGCTCCGCCGGTCTCGACGACCGCCGACGCGAAGTACTGGGAGTACGACACGATGTCCGCGCACGGCAACGCCTGGGGCCTCGGCTACAAGATGCTCGCGAAGCCGACCAAGAAGATGGAACTGCTCCGCGCGAACGACCAGCTCGAGGGGCGCGGCGTCGGCACCGTCACCATCGCCGGCGGCGCGGCCGACACCGATGCGAGCGGCAACGGCAGCAACGCCGAGTGCACCTTCACCGTGAAGCTGCCCTTCAAGAAGCAGCTGCCGCCCAGCTGCTGAGTCGCGCCGCGCTCATCAGTCGCCGCTGGCGAGCGCGCGCTTCCAGACGTCGGCCAGCACGAGCTGGTCGGCGACGCTGAGGCCGGCGAGGAACTGGCTGCGAACGCCGCGGTAATGCGTCTCCCGGGCGGACTCGAGCTTCTCGACGCCCGCGGGGGTCAGGGTCGCGAAGAAGCCGCGGCCGTCCTCCGGAGTGGAGGAACGCTCGACGAACCCGAGTTTCACGAGCCGGTCGACGAGGCGCGTGCACCCGCTGCGAGTGAGCAGCACCCGGTCGGCGATCTCGGCCATCCGCAGCCGGTGGCCGGGAGCGTTGCCGAGGAACATCAGCACCTCGTAGGTGGAGGCGGGAAAGCCGTGCTCGGCCTGCATCTCGGCATCGAGCGCAGCCGTCACCTTCGCGTGGACCTGCAGCATGCCGCGCCACGCATCGAGCTCGGTCGCCGAGAGCGGCGCGGAGGAGGGTGGGGCGGTCGAGGTTTGGGGCATGGGCTGGACCACGCAGTCTAACGGCTGGTTGCGAGCGCAACCGGTTTCGGACCGCTGATCGTCCACGTCACACGGCTGGAACCTGGACCGCACTGCTCGAAAAATGCCCGCATCTCCCGCGGTCGAGCGGGGGCCCTGAACCCTTTGCGTGAGAAAAGTAGTTGCGCAAGCAACTACGTGGTATGGTTGCTCCAGCAACTACATGGTCCGACCGACCAAGCGCCCCAGGAGGAGCATCACATGAAGCTCGAAGGCATGCACCACATCACGATGATCACCGGCGACGCGACGAAGAACGTCGCGTTCTACGCCGATGTCCTCGGCCTGCGCCTGGTGAAGAAGACCGTCAACTTCGACGCGCCGGAGGCCTACCACCTCTACTTCGGCGACGAGCGTGGCTCGGCCGGTTCGATCC
>JAURVW010001098.1 GCA_030655275.1 Solirubrobacteraceae bacterium | reverse complement strand
CATGCGCGCCGCGTTGATGGGATTGCTGTTGGAAAATGATTACCATCCCGCCCCGGCTGCCTGGTGGAGTCGCGCCGGCACTTACCCAGATGGAATTGCCGCCGTTTCGCGAAATAAGTGGCAAAACATGGACACGATGATCGCCTTCGGCCCCGGCGCCTACGGGTGGGTCGTGGAACCCAACGGAGATATCCTGCAAACGCACAACACGACGGATATTTCCGGCCATTTGAGTCATATGGAAAGCGGGCTGGGCATCCCCCTCTCACACGGGCGCTCGGTAACTGGCAGGCAAGCTGTCTCCGTCGCACTGGGCTATGCCTTCAAAGCATGCAAGCCCATTTTCGTGCAAAAAATCAAAGAACGCTTCAAGGTCGACCTGCTGAAGGATGAACCTTATCGCGAAGTGTTGTTTAGCTTGGTCGATAAGGGCTTTCTCGGCTTCTCCCCCCAAGACTCGACCTTTATGCCAACCCTGGCAGGCGAGGCTTTCCATGAGGAAATCATCGATGTCTATTTCCAGGGGTGGATCGGAATGCTTGATTCTCCGTTCGCTTAACCCCGCAGCCGGGCCAAGCGAAAGTAGTGCAGGCCGCATGTCATTTATCCCACTGACAGGGTTAGGGTTTCCGTCTCCCCGCCGAGAGAAAATAGGGAGACCACGGTTTTCCACTGCACGGGAAACCGTGGTCTCCTGTTTGCGCTGTTTGCGCGATTTTTCCGGCGTTAGCTGCGATAATTTGTCGAAGCATTCCAATACAGTTGGCACGGGTCGAGAAGGTGCATCGACTCCGTTTAGGCGTCAAGTAATTCACGGAAAGGGGCTGCCGGTCACGACCGAGGGATGGAATAGTTCCCGGAGTGTCACGCAGGCGAGTCAGCTTAACGAAGTATTGGCCACGTTGGATCTGGCGCTGCCGTCAAGTGCCTGAGGAAAAGCCCCTGAGCAGAATATGTGGTTGCATATTAACCATTGTATGGTTAATATGAAGCCATGATAGATAGACAAATCCGTGACAATCTCACCGCCGCGCTGAGCGATACCCGCGTTGTGCTGCTCAATGGTGCGCGCCAGACCGGCAAGTCGACCCTCG
>JAURVW010001097.1 GCA_030655275.1 Solirubrobacteraceae bacterium | reverse complement strand
CGCGCGCACCGCCGCTGCCGGCGGGCCGCGTTGGACCCTGCCGCGGAATCGCGAGATCGGGCAGCGGATCGAGGTCAAGCGCCTCGCGCACGAAGGTGCGCAGCGCCGAGACGAGTGCCGCCGTTTCCACCGGCCGGCCGGCCACGAGGTCGTTGGCGGCGGCCACCGCCAGGTGCACCTGCTCGGACGTGCCGAGCAGGATGATGTCGGACAGCGCGGCCTCGACCGCGTCGCGGATGCGCCGGCGCCGGTCCGACGCTGTGGCCGGGCCGGCCACGTCTTCGCCGTCCGCGGCCACCTCGGCCCTGACGAGGTCGCGCCGGTGGGTCGGGTCGACCAGCAGGTCGCCGGTGAACGACCCGCCGAGCGTCTTGTAGGCCGCGATCAGGGTGCGCAGCCGCTCGTTGATCTGCCGGTTCTCGCGCTCGCGCCGGCGCTGCACCGTCTGCATCACCAGCAGGCGGATGCCCACCATCACCAGCGTCACGATGGCCAGCCCGAGCAGGGTCGAGAGCATGGCCTGCCAGGATGTGAGGTCGATACCGGTGCGCATCGGGTGTGGCTCAGGGGGAGCAGACGCTCACGACCACCTTGCAGGGCTCTGCCGGCAGGTGCGCGTCGCATTCGGCAGCTGCCGCCTTGCCGGCGGCGGGCTGCGTGGGCGCGGTCGCGATGCCCCATTCGCCGTAGTTGCCTTCGGCCAGCGCGGCGCAGGCGCGGTCGAAGGTGGTGCGCAGCACGCAGGCGCCCGGTCGTCGCGCCTCGCGCTCGCATTGGGCCAGTGCAGCGCGCTCGGCCCCGGCGCGCGTGGGGTGCTGGAACGCGTAGCCGTACCAGCGGTCCTTCGAGGCGATTGCGCCCCAACTCGGCACAAGGCTTGCGGCCGCTGCCGGGACGGATGCCACGGTGGCCAGCAGGCCCGGGACGGCGCACCCCACGAGCCACAGCGCGAGCAGGCCCCGGCGCGCGAGACCCCGCGGTCGAGGCGATCTCATCGTGCCTTGCGTGCCCGCCCGTGCCAAGCGCCGTGCCTCAACGCACGGTCGACATCACAGTCGCGCGGCAGCGGGGCTGATCGCGCGGCTGCAGCATGGCGCAGTTGTCGAGCGCGCGCTGCTGCATGTCGCTCAGGCGCGAGCGGTCGATCGGCTGGCTGTAGCCGCGTCCAGGGGGTGGCTGCTGCTGTTGCCATTGCGGCGAGCGGCGGTCGTCGTCGCGCCGGTCGTAACCGCCCCGGCGATCGTCGTCACGGCGGTCGTAGCGATCGCGTTCGCGGGCGCGGTTGTTCTGCATCTGGCGCATGCACGAATTGAAATCCATGCCCGAGCGGCCGCTCGCACAGTAGCGGCGGTCCTGCTCGTCCATCTGCGCATGCGCGGTGACGGTACCTGTGAGACCTGCGAAGGCCAGCAGGGCGGCGACGGCGATCTTTTTCATGGCATTTCTACGCGGCAGTGCGCGCCTCTCTCTGTATGAACGCCGCCATTCTGACCGCTGACCGGCGGTGCGCTGTCGGCGGAGGGCGCGAGCCTGCGACCGGCTGGCACGCCGCTTGCGTCTCATCATGTACACAAGACAGGATGCTTGATGATGGTGCATGACATGGCTCCGCTCGCCGGCGCCGAACCGACCAAAGCAGGAAACGCCGCCGCGGCCTGGATCGCGCGCTTCGATGCGCCGGTGCCGGGCGCAGCCAGCGGGCCGCTCGCGGGCCTGCGCTTCGCGATCAAGGACAACATCGACGCGGCCGGCGTGCCGACCACGGCCGCCTGCCCGGCCTTCGAGCGTCTGCCGGCCGAACACGCGCATGTG
>JAURVW010001079.1 GCA_030655275.1 Solirubrobacteraceae bacterium | reverse complement strand
CGACGCAGGTGGCGGCGTCGCTCGGCTCGCGGGCGTTCGTGAAGGGCGGCTCGCTGTACGTGTGCGTTCCCGGCGTGGGCGCGAAGAACGCCGGGCCCTGGACGAAGGGTCTCTCGAAGGTGTCGATGTACGGTCCGAGCGTCGTGTGGACCCAGCGCTCGGTGGCGCAGGGTCTCACGCTCGATCGCGTGTGGGCCTTCGCCTACGGCCGCACGTGGCTGAGGGGCGTGACGCCGACGAAGGGCGCCGGGAGCGACGTCGACATCGAGGTGCGCTCGCTGAAGGCCCGCGGCATGGTCGCGGCCTGGGTCACCGGCGGCGGCCAGCTGGTCCAGGCGACCGACTACGTGGGTGCCGAGAAGCCGCTGAAGGGTGGCGGCGCGATCACCTCCACCACGGTCGACCGCGAGGTGAACCCGCTCGGCGCCGGCACGCCCGGCGCCGCGGCCCCGACCGCCCTGCCGACCGACCCCGTCGCGGTGAGTCTCTTCGCTGTGCAGCCGGCCGGCGGCCTGCTCACGAAGAGCAACAACGTCAGCGTGCAGACCGTCGGTCGCTGGCCCGCCTACGCCGGCGAGGACCTCGCCGCCACGCTGCGCCTCGACCTCCTCGACGACGGCGACGCCGACGACTGCGGCGGCGCACGGTCCTACGGCGTCACGGTGAACCCGGTGCAGGGCGCCCCGGCGGTCGGGTGGCGCACGAGCTTCTCCTGGCAGACCTCGCCCTGCTGAGCGCGGACGGGCAGACGGGCAGACGGGGACGGGGAACGCCGTCCACGCGGGGAAGGCGTCCGCCCTTGAGGGCGATCCGAGTCTCGGGCGAGCGGCGTTCACCGCAGCCGCAACGTCGTTCGCCAGGTCGCGTGGTCGGTCAATAGGATCGGCCACGTGGCCGACCGGACGATCGACGAGCTCGCGCGCGAGTCCGGCCTGTCGGTCCGCAACATCCGCAGCCACACCACGCGCGGTCTCCTGCCTCCGCCGGAGGTTCGCGGCCGCACCGGCTATTACGGCGACGAGCACCTCGAGCGCCTCAAGCTGATCCAGGAGCTCCAGGCTGACGGCCTCTCGCTCGGCCTCGTCGAGCGGCTCCTGGTGAGTCAGCCCGAGACGACCACGCGCATCGTCGCGCTCCGTCGCACGCTCATGGGTCCACTCGAGCCCGGCGAACCACTCGTGCTCACCCTCGAGCAGATCGTCGAGCGGTTCGGCCCGTTCGATCCCGAGGCGATCGCCAAGGCCCTGGAGCTCGGCGCGCTCGTGCCGCTCCCGGACGGCCGCTTCGCGGCCCCGATCCCCGGCCTGCTGGAGACCGCCGAGCAGGTGATGCGCCACGGCGTCTCACTCGCCGCGGCGCTCACCATCGGACTGAAGGTGCGCGAGCTCAGCGCCGAGGCCGCACGCACCTTCGTCGAGATCGTCAAGCACGAGGTCTGGGACCCGTTCGAGGAGGCCGGCCGACCCGAGGACCAGTGGCCTCAGATCGCCGAGGCCATCGACGCCGTGAGGCCCCTGGCCGCCCAGATCTTCAGCCAGCTTCTGGAGCCGACGATCGCTGCGGAGATCGAGCGGGTGTTCGGCGAGGAGCTCCGGGAGCTCGGCGAGGCCGACTGACCTCACCGAGCTGCGGCGGCGAGCCGAGCCGGTGCAGGCCCCACACGAGGAACACGAGCAGCAGCAGCGTGATGAGCCCGACGGTGAGGTAGGCGAGCAGGGTGATCGTGCCGGCGGCGGGCTTCTGCTCGCGCTGCAGCACCTCATGGTCGGCGACGAACGGCCGCGTGAACGTCGCACTCGCCGGCACCTCGGGCGCCGGGATCGCGGTGTCCT
>JAURVW010001071.1 GCA_030655275.1 Solirubrobacteraceae bacterium | reverse complement strand
GACATGGGTGCATCTTGATACCCTCGAAAAGAACAGGGATGACAAATTCACATACTACGAGGCAAAGACAAATACCCTTTCCGTGTTTGCAATAACCGGACTGAAGGGCGTGGCGACGGCAGTAGAGTCATATCCGCAGGTAACGGAAACATCCCTGCCAGCAGAAACCGCAGAAACCCCGACTGAAAAAGTGCCGGGATTCGGGATAGTGCTGGCAATGGTGACAATCTCGGCTCTGTATATGTTGAGGAAAGGTAAGAAGTAATTTTGTAGCTACTTTGTAGTGGTTACAAAATTATTTTAGTTACGGGGGTATCAAGAACCCTCCGCCTTTCAAACTTCGAGAGGCACATCCACTAAAACAAGGATTGAAACAAATTTTTCATAAGCTATGCACCGTGACTCCTACAGGATAAATTAAATCTATTTGTTGTTGCAGTAACTGAAACTGAATTTTTAAAAATGCAGGATTAAACAAACCAAAGGTTATATATACGAAAAAGAAAATGTAAGATTCGTGGCTGAATAGCGGGTTAAATACTTTTTTAACTAACCCCCACCACTCCCACTCCCCTATTCAAGCCACTTATATTCGCAAATCATGCAAAGTGTTATTTATACTTGAATCTAAACTCCTATGATTAAAAAGAGGGATTTATGGATAATGAAGCAGAAATTCAGGATCTGAAAGAAAAACTGAGGTCTATCAACTCAAAAATCAGAGAGGAACTGACTAAGATAGATAAGTTAAAATTAAAAATATCCACGGTTTACAGGCGCAGGGATAAGGCGAAATACGAAGATGAACGCAAAGAGATAACTGCGAACCTTAAGAAATACGAGACTGAAATGGCCTCGATCAAGAAACGTCTCTCGGAACTGGAGGCAGTGCCTCTATGAAATGCCCGGACTGCGGCATCGAAATGGAGCGAAAGAAAGAATGCATAGGCGGGACATGTTATTATGTTTATAAATGTTGTAAATGCGGGAAGGTGATTTAAATGCCAATCATCTACCCAGAAGGCGGCATGCCGGGCTTGCTTCTGAAACAGATGCGGGACGTAATGCCCATCGATACGTTCAAGGTCCAGCTTATTCCCCTGAGAACTGCCCCGAAAGTAAAAATCAACGGACCCGAGGACGTGTCACGTCTCGTCCGCGAGATGGAGGATTATGATCGCGAATCCGCAAAAATCATCCATTTGAATACAAAAAATTTTGTCATGGGTATCGAAACTATCAGTGTAGGCAGTCTCAGCGCATCCATAATCCATCCCAGGGAGACAGTAAAAGGCGCGGTATTAAATAACAGTTCCTCAGCGATCTTCGTGCATAACCATCCTTCCGGGGTTTGTGAGCCTTCAAACGAAGATGTACATGTCACAGGAATTCTTAAGGAAGCTTTTGAAACGGTAGGCATAACACTGCTGGACAGTATTATCGTGGGGAAGGGATGCCATTACTCTCT
>JAURVW010000965.1 GCA_030655275.1 Solirubrobacteraceae bacterium | reverse complement strand
CACGCTGCGGCGCCACATCGCGACCTTCCGGGCCGGCATCGCGACACTGCGCCAGACGCGGCCCGAGCTCGGCCTCGAACTCACCGATGCGCCCGCGGCGATCCAGCCGCTGATCGTCGGCAGCGACGCCGCCGCGCTCGGGCTCGCGGCGCGGCTCGATGCGGCCGGCCTGTGGGTTCCGGCGGTCTGGCCGCCGACCGTGCCGGTCGGCACCGCGCGCTTGCGCGTCACGCACAGCGCCGACCACACCGAGACCGACCTGAAGCGCCTGCTCGACGCGCTCGGCCACAGCGAGAGGCATCGCCATGGTTGAGTGCGGCGGCGCGAGGCGGATTCCGCACTCCGCGGGCGCGCCCGCGCCGTGCTGCTGCCTACACTCGGACGTCGGCTGATCACTAGGAGACACGCCATGAGCATCAACCCGTTCGCCCCGCCCACCACCGAAGTTGCCGACATCGAGGTCGCGCCTCAGGAAGTGCGCTACGTCGGTTTCTGGGTCCGCGTCGTCGCGGCGCTGGTCGACACCTTGCTCGTGCTCGCGATCACGATGCCGCTGCTGGTCACGATCTACGGCTGGGCCTACTTCGACGACGGCAAGCCCGTCATCGCCGGGCCGGCCGACGCGTTGCTGAGCTGGGGCCTGCCGGCGCTCGCGAGCATCGTGTTCTGGCTCACCAAGCAGGCCACGCCGGGCAAGATGCTGTTCTCGGCGGCGATCGTCGACGCGAAGACCGGCGGCAAGCTCTCGACCGGCCAGGCGATCGGCCGCTACCTCGGCTACTTCGTCTCGCTGCTGCCGCTCGGCCTCGGCATCCTCTGGGTCGCCTTCGACGCGCGCAAGCAAGGCTGGCACGACAAGCTCGCCGGCACCGTGGTGGTGCGGCGTTGAGGCGATGGCGCCATGGCGCGATGCCGCGGCGACACCGCCGATCGGCGCGCGTTGAAGCGGCAGTGCGGAGCTAGCGGGCGCGCTTCTTCGCGGCGGCGGAGCGGCTCTTCGACTGGGCGGCGTCGCTCGCCGATTCGTCTTCCGCGCCCATCTCGCTGATCGGCGATTGCTCGGTCGCGGCGGCGGATTTCGTGTTCTTCGCCGTCTTCGCCGCGGGCTTCTCGGCGCCCGCCTTGCGGGTCGTTTTCGCGCTGCTGTGGGTGGTGGCCATGAAGCTCTCCTTGGGGTTGGAACCCA
>JAURVW010001058.1 GCA_030655275.1 Solirubrobacteraceae bacterium | reverse complement strand
CGGACAGCGATCTCGTCATGCTGCGCGCCGCCATCGAGGATCGCCGGACCGCCGACGTGCTCCGCTCGGCCCACCGGATCAAGGGGGCGGCGCTCACGGTCGGAGCGCGGCCGATGGCCCGGGTGGCCCAGGGACTCGAGGATGCGGCGGGCCTCGGGACGGAGCCGGACTGGGACGCGCTCGCCGGGCTCACGTCCGAGCTGGAAGCGGCGCTCACGAGCGCCGCGGCCGCCGTCACCGCCTGAGGCGCTCGCCCGTCTCGTTCTGCCCTGCAAACGGGTGGTTCTCAGAGCACCCTGGCCCCGCTGCAAGCCGGGCGCAATTCGCGGCGCTGCGGAGAGTCGTCACACGACGCCTCCCCGTTGCGGCCCCGTTGCGCCCCGTGCGTAGAACTCCTCCCATGCGTGCCCCCGCACACGAACTCCCGGTCCACGGCTGAACGAAGGAAGAGCATGTTCGTCCCCTCCACGACCATCGCACCCCTGTCCCTCCGCAAGTCGGCGGCGAGCGTCCGGCTCACCTCCCGCGGCTGTGATCTGCGCGTTCCATACTCCGGCACGCTCACCCCACAGACCCGCTCCGCACTCACCTCGACGCTGCGCCGCCTGATGATCCAGATGCGATACGGAACCCGCCTGAAGGGGCTGACCGTCTCGACGGACGACAGCATCCTCACGGTCTCGGCCGTCGCCTCCACCTACGCGGTGCAGAAGTGGCTCGACAGCGGCGAGTTCATCGACGCCGTCGAGACGGCCGTGCTGCAGGCGCGCGACAGCGTCCGCCGCTAGGCGAAGCGGGCGCATCCGTTCGCTGGCCGGGCGGCTAGGGTGCTCCGGCGCGGCGCTGCAGGGCGAAGCGTGTTGTCCTGACGCCCCGGAGTCCAGCATGTCCCAGAACCCCGCCGACCACGACGCCGCAACGGCGGGTCCGTCGATCGCGCCCGAATGGCAGCGATGGGTGGCGGAGAACGCGCTCCGCGGCAATCCGCCGGAGGCGATCGTGAAGGCGATGCAGGAGGGCGGCATCGACGCAGAGACCGCGGCCCGCGAGGTCGAAGCTGCGCTCAGGCATCCGTACCTGCTGGCCGCGAACGAGTTCGCGAAGACGTGGAAGCCGCCGGTCCAGGCATCCTCGGGCGGCGGTTCGGCCCGGGCCGACAAGTACGCGTGGATCCTCGAGGTGAGCCGACGCGCCGCGAAGCTCTCCTCCGAGCACGGCACCGTGCCGCGTGTGACGAGCCCGTCGAAGGAGGCCTTCCTAGAGGACTTCTACGCGCGCAACCGCCCGTGCGTGATCGAGGGCGACATGGCCGACTGGCCGGCCATCGAGCGGTGGGACGCGGACTACCTCAAGGCCGGCGGCCGCGATGCACTCGACGTCGCCGTGGAGGTCTACCTCGATCGGGAGGGGCCGCATGGACCGCGCGCGCCGCGGGTCGCTGCCCAGATGCGCTTCGGTGACGTCGTCGACGCCGTGGAGGGCGGGGGAGACACGAACGGTCTCTACATGACGGCCAACACCACCGAGAAGAACCAGGACCTGCTGCGGGACCTCTGGGCCGACATCGCCTACCCCGACTACCTCGACGCCGACCACACCCTCGGCAAGGGCCTGCTCTGGTACGGCCCGAAGGGCACGATCACGCCGATCCACCACGACCTCACCAACAACCTCATGGCGCAGGTCCGCGGTCGCAAGCACATCAAGCTGATCGCACCGAACGAGACTGCCGACGTCTACAACCACCTCGGGCGCTATTCCGACGTCGACATCGAGCACCCGGACCTCTCGCAGTTCCCGGCCTTCGACCGCGTCACCGTGCTCGACGTGGAGATCGGCCCCGGCGAGATGCTGTTCGTCCCGGCCGGCTGGTGGCACGGCGTGCGCTCACTCGACACGTCGATCACGTTCACCTTCATGAACTTCGCCTACGAGACCGACTTCTACTCGTTCTACACCTCGTACGACGAGATCGACTGACGACGACGAGGACCCCGGCCGTGGCCAGGGTCCTCGGTGTCTGGGTCGACTGAAGATGACGAGCTCAGCCCCGGCCGTCGGCCGCCGGGGCGCCGTCGCGGATCAGCGGCCGATCAGGATGCTCGTGGTCGAGCTGCCCTGGTTGCCGGCCGCGTCGGCGACGGCGATGATCGCCTTGGCGCCGAGCTTGGAGCCGCGGCGGATCGCCTTGCGCTTCGAGGCCGGGATCGTGAGCTTGACCGTCTTGGCCTGCCCGCCGACGACGATGAACTTCGCGGTGGCGATCGTCGTGACGCGCTTCTTCCCGATGCGGATCTTCACGGTGCCCTTGCAGGACACCTCGCCCTTCGGGCAGGCGATCCGGATCGAGATCTGGCCGGCCTTCGACAGCTTGAACGTCTTGCTCGAGAGCTTGATGAGCGGCGCGACCTCGTCCGACAGCGGCGTGCCGGCGCCGGGGCCGTTCGTGCCGGTCAGCGTGCCGGTCTGGCCGGTCGGTCCGGTCTTCACCGGGGCCGGGGCGACCACGACGGCGCGGGAGACGACGTTGACGGCGCCCAGGTCGTCGGTCACGCGCAGACGGACCGTGCGGGTGCCGGCGGCCGGAAAGGTCGTCGAGGTGAGCGGGCTCGCGGCGCCGTTCGTCTCGAAGGAGCCGTTGTCGTCGAGGTCCCAGGCGTAGTTCGTGATCGCGCTGTCGTCCGTGGAGGCCGAGCCGTCGAAGGCGACGGGCGTCCCGGCGACGGCCGGGCCGTTCACGAACGAGGCGGTCGGGAGCTGGTTGACCTTCTCGACGAGGGCGGCGGTGTCGGTCTCGCCGTACACGTCGGTGATCTTCACCTTGATCGTCCGGGGGCCGGGCGTCTGGTAGGAGGACGACGCCGTCAGGGTGGTGCCGGTGTCGGTCTCGAACGACCCGTCCCCGTCGAGGTCCCAGGCGACCGAGGCGATGCTCGGGTCGGCGGTCGAGGCGCCGGCGTCGTAGTTCACCGTCTGGCCGACGAGCGGCGTGGCCTCGTCCGAGACGAGCTTGGCGTTCGGCGCGCGGTGGACGAGGACGTCCTCGTTGTCGACCTTCGAGACCATGCCGTCGCTCACGCGCACCTTCGTCGCGAACGTACCGGTCTTGTAGTAGCGGGTCTGCTGCTTGGGGCCCTCGCCCAGGAGCTCGTACACGCCGTCGCCGTTGAGGTCCCAGTCGAACGTGAGCGCGTCGTCGTCGGAGTCCGTCGAGGCCGACGCGTCGAACCGGACGATGTCGCCGCCGGTGCCCAGGATCCCGATCGAGTCGAGGCCACCCTTGCTCTTGATCGCGAGCTCCGGGAGCGTGCTGACCAGAGCGACCTTCGGCGTCACCTTGAGCTTGGCCACCGGAGCGTGGTTGACCGGGAGCGGCGGATCGCCGATGCCGATCGGCTTGGCCATCACGCCGGAGGCGGAGAGGAGCAGCACGGCACCGCTGAGCGGGAGGGCGAGCGTGCGGCGGACGGTGCGGGAGCGGGTGGTGATCATGGTGTTCCTCGGGCTGGAGCGGTGTGCTCTGTTCGTTGGAATCACGGTCTCACCGCTGCACGGTCCCGTCCGTCGCCGCGGCGACGGTCCTTGTGTAACGCTCGCGACAGTCAACCGCTGCGCTCGCGGCATGCCCTCAGCCCGCGGCGGCGAGTTCCTGGTGGGCGTCGAAGAAGTCGTCGATGAGGAGCCAGCTCGAGGCCGCGGCGGAGCGCCCGGTGAGGACGCCGAGGTGGCCACCGGGTGCGACCTCCAGTCGCACCTCGGCGGCGTTCGGGACGAGCTCGCCGAGCCCGTGGGCGACGGCTGACGGCACGAGCGTGTCGGTCGCGCCGGCGATGTTCATCACCGGCACGCGGACGTCGGCGAGATCGACGTCGCGCGTGGGGCCCGCGATGCGCCCGCTGGCGAGCTCGTTGCGCTGCAGGAGGCGCAGGTAGACCTGCAGGGCCGCTCGCCCGGGATAGGCGAACATGCCGTTCATCAGGAGGTCGACGGCCTCGATGTGCGCGAGGAAATCGCGATCGTCGCGGTGCGCGTAGAGCGTCAGCGGCTTTTTGACGTAGGTCGGGAACGAGGCCAGCTTGAAGGCCGGACCGACCAACACGGCCGGCAGGCCGCCCATCGCGCGCGTCGCCGTCCCCACGACCCGGCCGCCCGTCAGACGTCCGAGCGCGCGAAAGGGCCACACCAGCGGGTGGCGGCTCACGTCGAAGGGACTGGCGACCATTGCGACCGCAGCCACGGGAAGTTCCCCGAACGCGGCGACCGTGAGCAGCGCCAGCAGCCCACCCATGGACCAACCGACCAGCTGGACCGGGGTCCCACCGGCGTCGGCCGAGACCGCGCGCACGGCCGACGGGATGATGTCGCCGACCAGGTGCTCGATCCCCAGCTCCCGATCGGAGAATCCGAAGGCGCCGTAGTCGAGCAGGTAGGTGGGCCGGCCCGACGCGACGAGGTGACCGGCCACCGAACAGCCCGGGCGCAGGTCGAAGCACGTCGGCGGTGCTCCGAGTGGCGGCACGAGCAGCACCGGCGCCCCGTGCTGTTCGACGCCATCCGCAGCCACGTACCGACGGATCGACCCTTTCGAGAGCGGTGCGTCGACGAGCACCGACGGCGTTCGCTCATCGGCCGCGATCCCGCCGCCGAGCAGGAAGTCGTAGAGATTGACCACCGCCTGCCGCCGCTCGCCCAAGGTCCGCCGCGGATCGAAGGTCTTTCCGAGCCCGAGGATTCCCTGCTGGTGCGTCGACACGTCGGGGCAGCTTACGCCTGCTGCGGCGCCGCCCGAGGCGCGCTCCGGCGCCCCGGAGCTTCCAGACCCATCTGATCCTCATTGACTTCAACCACGGTTGAAGGTTCATACTCCGCGGCCATGGCGCTCCAACCACCCCCGCACGAGGCTGCACCGCCGCAGTTCGGCGCACCCTCGGGCAGCGTGCCCGCACTGCAGATCACCGATCTCGAGAAGTCGTATCCGACCGGTACGAAGGCGCTGAAGGGCGTCTCGCTCGAGATCCCGGCCGGCAGCTTCTTCGGCCTGCTCGGCCCCAACGGCGCCGGCAAGTCGACCCTGATCCACTGCACGACCGGCCTCGCGATGCCGACCTCCGGGTCGATCCGCGTGTTCGGGCACGACGCGGTCTCGCACTACACCGAGGCCCGCAAGGCCGTCGGGCTCGCCCCGCAGGACCTCAACCTCGACCATTTCCTCACCCTCGAGGAGACGCTCGACTTCCACGGCGGCTACTTCGGGATGCGCAAGAAGGACCGCAAGGAGCGCGCCGCCGAGCTGCTCGACGCCTTTTCGCTCACGGCCAAGAAGGACGACCGGGCCAACACGCTCTCCGGCGGCATGAAGCGCCGGCTGATCCTGGCCCGCGCGCTCATGCACCGCCCGCGCTTCCTCATCCTCGACGAGCCGACCGCCGGCGTCGACGTCGAGCTTCGACTCGAGCTCTGGCAGTACGTCAAGCGCGTCAACGAGGAGGGCACCACGATCCTGCTCACGACGCACTACCTCGAGGAGGCCGAGCAGCTCTGCGACCAGATCGCCTTCATCAACGACGGACAGATCGTCGCGCAGGGCACGAGCGGCGATCTCGCCAAGGAGTACGGCGTGACCACGCTCGAGGACGCCTACCTCGAGCTCGTCGGCCGCAAGGAGCTGTCGCGCGCGACGCTCGGGGAGGACGTGGCATGACCGAAGGTCAGATCAGGTTCCTGGCACTGCTCAGCCGGGAGACCAGTCGCTTCTGGAAGATCAAGCGCCAGACGCTCGGCGCCCCGCTGCTGGAGACCTTCCTCTACATCAGCGTGTTCGGCGCGGCCCTCGGGTCGCGGATCAACACGCTCCACGGCTTCGACTACGTCGTCTTCGTGGTGCCCGGGCTGATCATGATGGCCTGGGCGATCAACGCGTTCTCCAACAACTCCTCGTCGATCCTCCAGCAGAAGTTCCAGCGGGCGATCGACGACCAGCTCTCCTCGCCGGCCTCGCCGCTCGAATTGCTCCTGGCCTTCTCGCTCGGCGGGTTCGTGCGGGGGCTGATCATCTCGACGCTCACGTTCCTGTGCTCGTCGCTCCTGATCGACCTGCCGATCGAGCATCCGCTCGTCCTGATCCCGGCCTTGTTCCTGGTCGGGTTCTTCTTCTCGCAGCTCGGCGTGCTCGTCGGGGTGCGCGCCGTGCAGTTCGACGACGTGTCGTTCGCGCAGACGTTCATCCTCACGCCGCTGATCTTCCTCGGCGGCGTGTTCTACTCCTCGTCGCTGCTGCCCGAGCCCTACCAGACGCTCACCCACCTGAATCCCGTCTACTACATGATCAATCTCGTGCGCTACGGATTCCTGGGGTACACGGAGGCGGACGTCGCGCTCTCGCTCGGCATCCTCACGTTGGCGGTCGGGCTGCTCTTCGCCCTCAACCTCCGGCTGTTCAAGACGGGCTATCGCCTTCGGGCCTGACGGCGTCGGTCGCGGATACGCTCGGAGGGACGATGCCCCCGTACTACCCGCGACCGCCCCGATGAGCTCGACCTTCCGGCTCCGAGACCCACGCCGCCTGGCGGCTGCCAAGCCCGAGCGGATCGCCGACGGCGTCCATCTCCTGCGGGGTGGACCGACCCGCACCATGAACGTGGTGCTCGTCGAGGACCCGGCCGGCGGTGTCGTGGCGTTCGACGCGGGGGAGCGGTCGATGGTGACCGCGATCCTCGCGGCGGCGGGAACGCTCGGTGGCCTGCGACGGGTCGTGCTCGGCCACGGCGACACCGACCATCGAGGTGCGGCTCCGGCCCTCCGCGCAGCCGGCGGGGGAGCGATCCCGGTGGCCTGCCATGCCGACGCCAGACCGCACGCCGAGGGTCGGGGCGGTCGCGACTACTGGAAGCCCGCACTGCTGCCGCTCCCGGTGCGGCTCTTCCACGGCGCCATGCACCACGTCTGGGACGGCGGACCGGTCCAGGTCGACGAGACCCTTGCCGAAGGCGACGTCGTCGCCGGGTTCACGGTGATCGAGCTGCCCGGCCACGCGCCCGGGCTCATCGGGCTGTGGCGCGCGGCCGACCGCCTTGCGCTCGTGTCGGACGCGTTCTACATGACCAGCATGTGGGGCCATCCGCAGCCGCCCGCACTGCCCTTGGAGGCCTACAACCACGACACGGGCCAGGCCCGCGCGAGCCTGCGAAAGCTCGCCGCGCTCGATCCGCTCACCGTGGTCCCCGGACACCTGGGGCCGCTCACCGGGCACGACGTGCGCGCGACCCTCCAGCGCGCCGCCGACGCCTGAGCGCGGAGGCAGATCAGATGGCCCGTCCCCCGATGACCGACGCCCAGCGCGCCGCCGCCGTGGAGCGTCGTCGCAGTGCCGTGTTGGTGGGCCTCGCGACCTCCATCAACGCCAAGGGCTACGCCGCCACGACCATCGCCGACATCGCCTCGGCGGGCGGGGTGTCCAAGAGCGCCGTCTACGACCATTTCCACGACAAGGAGGCCGTCTTCCTGGCGCTCTACGCGGCGGCCACGGGGCGCGTGATCGAGGTCGTCCGCGAGCGACAGGCCGAGGCGAGGGCTGCCGGGCTGCCGTGGGAGCAACAGGTGGGCGTGACGCTTCGTGCCTACCTGCAGGCGATGGAGGCCGGCAAGGACCTCACGCGCTGCCTGCTCGTCGAAGCGCCGGCGGTGAGCCCTGCGGCCCGGCGCCTGCGCCGCTCGGCCATCGACGACTACGGCGCCGTGCTGCTCGGGATCGCCGCGGAGATCGCGGAGGGCGACCCCGAGCTCAGCGTTCCGGATGCGACCCTGGTCCCGCTGGTGATCGGGGGGCTGCAGGAACTCATCCTCCAGGCGCTCGAGCAGGACGACCCCTGGGATCTCGACGCGATGACCGCCCTCGGGGCCGCGCTGCTGATCTCCTCGGCCCGCGGCCGGCTCGACGCACCCCCCGCGTAAGCGATACCAAGCGGTACTCGCAACCGGTAGCGTCCCGACCATGGACTTCGACCACTCCCCGCAGGCCGCGGCGCTCATCGACCGGTTCGAGCGCTTCTTCCTCGACGAGATCCAGCCGGTCGAAGAGCCCATGCTGCGCGGGCTCCTGGCCCGCGATCCGGCCGATCGCTGGCAGCGCCTGCCCGAACTGGAGGCGCTGAAGGCCAAGGCCAGGGAGGCCGGGCTCTGGAACCTGTTCTTCCCGAACGAGGAGCACGGCGTCGGCCTGAGCAACGTCGAGTACGCGCCGATTGCCGAGCGGATGGGGCGGTCGCTGATCGCATCGGAGGTGTGCAACTGCAGCGCTCCCGACACGGGCAACATGGAGGTGCTCCACGCCTTCGGCACCGATGAACAGAAGCGTGCGTACCTGGGCCCGCTGCTCGCCGGCGAGATCCGGTCGGCCTTCTGCATGACCGAGCCGGACGTCGCCTCCTCCGATGCCACCAACATGGAGGCGACAGCGATCGTCGAGGGCGACGAGATCGTGGTGAACGGCCGCAAGTGGTGGAGCACCGGCGTCGGTCACCCCGACTGCAAGGTGATCCTCTTCATGGGCCTCACCGATCCGGCCGGCGATCCGTACGGCCGCCACTCGATCGTGCTCGTCCCGACCGATGCGCCGGGCGTGAAGGTCGAGCGGATGCTGCCCGCCTTCGGGTACTACGACGAGCCGGGCGGCCACGGCGAGGTGAGCTTCACCGACGTGCGCCTGCCGCTGTCGGCGTTCGTCGGCGGGCCGGGACAGGCCTTCGGGATCGCGCAGTCGCGTCTCGGACCGGGCCGGGTCCATCACTGCATGCGCCTCATCGGTCTGGCCGAGATGGCACTCGAGCTCGCGTGCAGGCGCGGCATCGAGCGGGTCGCCTTCGGCAAGCCGATCGTGAACCTCGGCGGCAACCGCGAACGCATCGCCGACGCCCGCATCGCGATCGACCAGACCCGGCTGCTCGTGCTGCAGGCCGCCTGGCTCGTGGACCAGGGTCGGCCGGAGGCGCTGGCCGCAGTGTCGGCGATCAAGGTCGCCGCGCCGCGCATGGCCTGCGAGGTGGTCGACATGGCGATCCAGCTCCATGGCGGTGGCGGCCTCAGCGACGACCATCCACTGTCGGCGGCCTACACCGTCGCCCGCGCGCTGCGGCTCGCCGACGGGCCCGACGAGGTCCACCAGGGCGTCCTGGCCCGGCTCGAACTTGCGAAGCACGGCATGGGGAAGTGGGCCGGCCGCTGAGCCGCCGGCCGAGGGCGAGCCGCGTCCTGTGGTCCGGCCGCGGGAAGGGGCCCCGAGGTGATCCTGGGGCCGCCGCTCTCAGGGAATTCCCAGGATCCTCTCGGGTTCTCCCAACCTGCAAGCGCGAGGGTTGCCTTTCCGCTGTCGACCCGAAGGGGCACGCCTCATGCCCAAAGCCAGTACATACGTCGCCGTCCTCGCCAGCACGGCTGCCGCAGGTCTCGGTGGTGCCGTGATCGCCGGCGCCGCCGACCGGGCCACCGGCACCACGCCGGGGACGACCCCCAAGAACGGTGATCACCGTGGAGGCCCCGGCCCCGGCCCAGGCGCTGGCGGGGGACCCCTTGGCCTCCGTGGCGGCCCGGAGCGAGGAGAGGCCATCGCGGCGATCGCCAAGGCCCTCGGGGTGAGCGAGGCCCAGCTGCAGGCCGCGCTGAAGGACGCCCGTCCGACCCCACCGACCGAGGCGGAGCGCGCCGCCAAGCTCGACGAACGCGCCGCCGCGCTCGCGAAGGAGCTCGGCGAGAGCACCGCCGACGTGAAGGCCGTCATCGAGTCGCTGCGTGACGAGAAGGCGGAGAAGCGGGCCGAGCGATCGGAGAAGCGGGCCGAGAAGGGCAAGGAGGCCGGGCGCCCCGGCGGCGACGACCGCGGACCGCGTCC
>JAURVW010000964.1 GCA_030655275.1 Solirubrobacteraceae bacterium | reverse complement strand
CGCGAAAAAGTGATAGAACTATTAGAAGAGAGTGCTGAACTCAAAAAGATGATGGCTCAAGACATTCCAGATATAATAGCCAATGCAGCAAAGATGATAATAGATGTTTATAAGGTTGGTGGGAAAGTACTTTTGATAGGTAATGGCGGCAGTGCTGCTGATGCACAGCATATCGCCACTGAACTTGTCGGACGGTTTAAGATGGAAAGAGCAGGATTACCGGCTATCGCATTGACTACCGATACATCTCTCTTAACTGCATTAGCAAATGATTACGGGTATGAGAACGTTTTCAGCAGGCAGTTAGAATCGCTTGCCAGTGACAGAGACGTTCTTATAGCGATCTCTACAAGCGGGAATTCTTTGAACATATTGAAAGCGGTTCAGGCTGCAAAGTCGAAAAAAATTAAAACTATAGGATTGACAGGCAGATCCAGCGGCATCTTGAAAAATCTGGCTGATATAACCATCAAAGTCCCCTCAGATAACATTGCAAGAATCCAGGAAGCGCATATCACTGTGGGGCATATTATATGTGAACTGGTAGAAAGAGAATTATTCAATGAAACGGGCAGTATTTCTTGACCGGGATGGCGTCATAGTACAGGAAACGCCACATTATGCACACAGATTAGACCAGCTTAAGTTAATTCCGGGATCTGCATCAGCTATCAGGTTATTAAACGAATGTGATTTTAAGGTCATTGTAGTTTCCAACCAGTCCGGGATTGGCAGAGGCTATTATACGGAAGAAGATGTTATTTCATTTAACCTTGCAATGAAGATAATGCTGGAAAAAGAGGGTGCACAGATAGATGACATCTGTTACTGCCCCCATCACCCAGACGCAAATTGTAGATGCAGAAAACCCAGAATTGGAATGCTAAAAAGGGCTGAGAAAAAGTGGACTGTAAATTTGAGGCAGTCTTTTATGGTAGGCGATAAGCAAAGCGATATAGAAGCCGGGAAACGTGCGGGGTGTAAAACGATTCTTGTAGAAACAGGGCATGGGGCAGAGGAATTGAAAAACAATAAGATAGAATGTGATTTTAACGCAAAGGATTTATTCAATGCTGCGGGGTATATATTGTCTCAAAGATAACTTTAATATTCATTGTTTCAGAGGCACTTACGCAACTGTGGCAAGTTCCACTGGAAATAAAGGGGTATAATTACTATCATAATAAAACCGGGATGCAACTTTGTTATTTTATCCAGGGACGTTTTCCGATCAATACATAAAATATAATATCCATGATGCCCTTCTTAGTTGCAGACAGTGCATCTATGGAGTTATGGACACATCAGATAACATTCTCGTTACTGGCTCTGCCGGTTTCATGGGATCGCATATTGTGGATGCCCTGATAAAAGCCGGGT
>JAURVW010001049.1 GCA_030655275.1 Solirubrobacteraceae bacterium | reverse complement strand
CGACGAACGCCCCGCCCATCACGCGCACCATCGCGGTGTGGAGGAGGTCGGGGGCGTTGACCGCGTTGTCGCGGACGGCCGCGCCGACGTCGAGCAGCGCAGGCTCGGCGACCAGGAGGCCGAGCGCGGCGATCGCGAACGCGGCCCCGTTGCGCGCGCGCCCCGGCAGGACGAGGAGCAGCAGGATGATCACGATCGCGCCCGAGAGGAGGCCGCCGCGGCTGAGGCAGAGGAGGCTGAGGGCGCCGGCGGGCACGACCGACAGTGCGCCGATGATTCGCGGCGCGGCCGGCAGGCTACCGCCGAGCAAGCCGACCGACAGGAAGAACCCGATGCCCCAGAACGCGGCCCCGGCGTTCACGTAGCCGATGGGCTCCAGGAGGCGGTCGTAGAGGAACCAGTCGTCGAGGCTGTCGGCGCCGCGGAGCTTGAACAGCACGCCCCAGGCGAGGATGCCGAGCCCGGCGGTGAGGACGGTCATCACCACGCTGGCGGTGCGCGGTGCGTGCCGCCAGCGGGCGAAGAGCACGAAGGTGGCGGCGAACAGGGCCGTACGGGTGCTGGCGACCGCGGCGGCACCGAGGTCGTCGGCCCACGTGATCGAGGCGGCGGTCCAGACCGCGAAGGCGGCGATGAGCACGATGGCTGCGCGACTGGACTTCGATCGACGGCGCCCGGCCGGCAGCGCGACGATCGAGACGATCAGCAGCAGCGCGACGAGGACCGCAGCCGGAGCCCAGTGCTCGAGCGGAAAGCCGCCCTCCGCCGCACTGAGCGTGACGAGCGCGAGGATCGCGAGGAGCTGGGGCAGCGCGATCGGCGCGCCGCGCAGCGTCGGCCACGGGTCGAATCGTCGAGCGAGCGAACTCACGGTTGGAGGCGCTCCGCGGTCCAGTCCGTCTCGGTGCGGGTGAAGTGGAGGCGGTCGTGGAGGCGGTCGTCGCGGCCCTGCCACAGCTCGATCTCCTCGGCGACGAGTTCCCAGCCGCCCCAGCGCTCGGGCGCGTCGGTGGGCTCTTCGTCGGAGAAGCCCGCTTCGATCCTCGCGGCCTGCGCCTCGAGCGCTTCGCGGCTCTCGATCGGGCGGCTCTGATCCGAGGCCCAGGCGCCGATCCGGCTGCCGCGCGGGCGGCTCGCGAAGTACGCGTCGACCTCTTCGCGGGGCAGCGCGACCGTCGTGCCACGAACGCGCGCTGCGCGCTCACTGCCGGCCCACCAGAACGTCGCGGCGGCGCGCGCCTCGTGCGCGAGCGCGATGCCCTTGCGACTGTCGAGGTTCGTGAAGAAGCGGATGCCGCGGTCCGTGACGCCCTTGCAGAGCACGTATCGCACGGACGGACCTCCGTCGGGATCGATCGTCGCGAGGGCCATCGCCGTGCCCTCGGGCTCACCGGACTCTCGGGCCTCGTGCAGCCAGTCGACGAGCATCTTCAAGGGATCGAGGGCCATGGCCTCGTCGCTGAGCGCGCCTTTTCGGTAGGCACGGCGCTGATCGGCAAAGTCCACGCGCAGACCCTATGGGACGAATGGCCAGAACGCGGTCGGAAAAGCGTCTGGACAGGGCGTCGTCGCGCCACCGGACACCGTCGAATGACCCCGCGAACACGGATCGGCCGCATCTCGGGGGTTCCCCACCGAGGCACCGAGCCGACGACGGCCGGTGCAGGATGGTTCTCAGGGCTACAGAAGTGACTCAGCCGAGGCGGTCGGCGAGCTCGGCCAGTGTGAGGAAGTACCGCCCGTGCGTGCGGCGGAGATCCTCTTCTGAAGCGGCATCGAGTGCAGCGACTTCGATTTCGTCGCGACCGTCGAACTCAATCTCAGCCTTGAAGCGTGCTCGCATCGCATCGACGCCCGAGTCGTACTGCTCCTGACGGACAAGCGTTCCGGTGCTCCGGTCATAGATCAGAAGGAAGTGCGCCATTGCGTTCAGGTTACCCGTCAGAACTGGGACGAATCCCGATCGTCGATTGAAGGTCTACCTGACGATTGATGGCGTCTCTGAGAGCCGCGACCGACTCGTTGACACCCTTACGATGCTCTTGCGCTACGAGAGGTGCTTTCGCGTGAAGAAGTTCGTAGCGGTCGATCAACGTGGCCGCGGTGTCAGCGAAGCCCACCAGAGTGCGCCGGCTGGCTTCGACGACGTCCCACAGTCGTCGAGCTTCAGCCTGGACATCGACTCCTGACACTGATGGGTATGCCGCAACGACATCGTCGATGGATCGCCAGAACGGTTCGGGTGGCTCGCCGTATCGGATCCCCCGCCCGACGAAATCGGCAAGTTTCTCGAACAGGTCGGCCCACTCGTGTTGAAGCGCCGTTCGGACCTGCACCTCGATCGGTACCCGCTCGGGAAACACGACGACATGGACGGCCCGGTATCCGGAAGAGGGCCTTTCTCGACGGTCGACCACCTTGGGAGCGCGGTCTGCGTCGGCGAACACATCCACGATGGCACCGACGACGGCGTCCTGCCCGTTTCTATCGAAGCTTCCAACTAGTCGCATCCCGCCCAGGTCTTGAATCGACGACAGCCAGGACCCGCCGTTGAGCCGAAGCTTGTCGAGAGTCGTGCTTTGCGTCTTGACGCGCGATGTCGGTTTGTAAGGAACCACCGCAGCGACTCGCTCGACGGTAGTCGCCAGCACTTCGCGGTATGCAAGCTGCAGCTCGTTCAGCAGCAGCAGGTCATCCGGATCCGGGCGGTCACCCGCGACCAGCCGTTTGCCGAGCTTCTCGATCTGCGTGCGGCTGAGCGGGAGCGGCGAGGACACACCGAGGTTGTACACGTCGGGTCCACCGCATCCCGCCGGCCGGATCGGCGAGTGCACCGAAACTCCGCGGGATCTAAGAGGAGAGGAAGGGATTCGAACCCTCGATGGGGCTATGAACCCCATACCCACTTAGCAGGCGGGCGCCTTCAGCCACTCGGCCACCTCTCCAAGAAGTTTCAGAGCATAGAGGGCGAGCCCGAGGCGTGGCGCGCCGATGTGTGACACCCCGGGCGCAGGGGCGGTTCGAGACCCGGGGCGCCCTGCCGCCGCGCCGCGGACTGTGGTTGCATGGGTCGGGCAGATCCGCTGCACCGGGAGCGATGGCAGAGCGGTTGAATGCGATGGTCTTGAAAACCATTGGGCGGGCAACCCCCGTCCCGGGGGTTCGAATCCCCCTCGCTCCTCTCGGCGCGGTCAGCGCGACCCGCCGGGGCCAACTGGGGGCGACGGAGCCTGCCGGCCCGCCCCCCTGCCCCCTGCCCCCTCAGAACGTGAGGACGATCTTGCCCTTGGCTCGGCGTTCGTCGATCTCGTTCAGCGCCGCGACGGCCTGCTCGGCCGGGTAGGTCGCGCCGATCAGGGGCTTCACGGCTCCGGTGGCGACGAGCTCGGTGAGCCGGGCCATCACGCCGTCGAACCCGGCGGCGGTGTCGGCGAGGGCCGCGAAGGTGCACCCACAGACGTCGACGTTGCGCAGCAGGAGCCGGTTCACGCGCAGCTCGGGAATCTCACCTGAGGCGAACCCGACCACGACGAGCCGGCCCTCCGGACGCAGCGCGCGAAGGCTCTCCTTGAACGCCTCGGTCCCGCCCACCGGGTCGATGATCAGGTCGACCGGCCCCTCGAGCTGAGCCCGGTAGTCGTCGCCGATGACGACCTGGTCGGCGCCCAGTGATCGCGCGACCGCGGCCTTGTCGTCGGTCGACACGGCCGCGATCACCGTTGCGCCGAGCGCTTTGGCGACCTGGATCGACGCCGTCCCCACGCCGCCGGCCGCGCCGTGGATCAGGACCGTCTCACCGGCGACGAGCCGGCCGCGCCGCTCCAGAGCCGCCACGGCGGTCATGGAGTTGAGGGGCAGGGCGGCACCCTCCGCCCAGCTCAGGCCATCGGGCAGCGGCCACGTCATCACCGGAACGGCGGCCACCTGCTCGGCGTGGGAACCGAAGGTCATCGTGATCACCCGATCACCCGGCGAGAAGCGCGAGCCCTCCGGGGCGCGGAGCACCTCGCCCGCCGCCTCCCAGCCGAGCGTGAACGGCAGCTCCTGCCGGATCTGGTACTCGCCGCGTGTCATGAGCACGTCCGGGAAGGCGAGCGCTGCGGCCTTCACCGCGACGATCAGTTCTCCCTCGGGGTCGGCGACGTCCTGCATCACGACGTCGCCGGGGCCGGTCTCGGTGAGGACACGAAGCGCGCGCATCCCAGAAGTCTGACGGGGGTCGCTACTTCACGACGAGTGCGCGCACGCGCTCGGCCAGCACGGTCGTGCCGAGCTGCACGCGTACCCGGACGGCGTAGCGCCCGCGCGGGAGCTTGCCGCCGAGCGCGACGGTGGTCGTCATCGACCCCTCGGCCCACGACGATGGAGCGAGCTTCCAGCTCGGCGCCTTCGTGCAGATCTCCGCCCGGGAGCGCTTGCGCGTCCTGGACCCCGTCGTGGTGCTCTTCGGGACGGCCCTGAACGCCTTGCGGGAGAACGACCACCAGCGGCAGTCGGGGGCCCGGATCGCGATCTTCACCGCGATGCCGCTCGGCTCGACGGGACGACCGAGGTCCAGCACCGCCTTGATCGACGCCTTCTTCGTCGGCGTCGCCGCGCCGACCGACAGGGGGGCCATCTTGAGTTCGAGGGCGGTCGGGGGCAGTGCCGGCACGCTCGGCGTCGGAAGGACGATCGGTGTCGTCAACGGCGCGGTCGGAGCCGGCGTCGCCTCGGGGCCGGGAACGGCCGTCGGCGCCGGGCTCTGGCCCGCCGACGGAGTCGACGTCGGACTCGGCACCACCGTCGGCGCGGGGGTCGGGGTGGCGAAGATCGTCGGCTTGGGCGTCGGCGTCGGCGTGACTTTCGGGGTCGGCGTGGCCACCGGCGTCGGAACGGGCGTCGGCTTCGGCGTGGCGGTCGGCGTCGGCGTGGGAACCGGCGTAGGTGTCACCGTGGGCCTTGGCGTCGGAGTCGGACTTGGCGTCGGCGTCGGGCTCGGCGTCGGCGTGGGACTCGGAGTCAGCGTCGGCGTGGGACTCGGCGTCGGCGTCGGCGTGGGACTCGGCGTAGGCGTGGGACTCGGCGTCGGCGTCGGCACGGGGGTCGGCGTGGCCGCGCGGGTGTACTGCGCGACGGGGGCCGTGCCGCCGTTCGCCGGGACCCGCCAGGACCGCGACCGCTCCGTCGACCCGTCCGACCACTTCGAGAACAGCCAGGTCGCGCCCTGCGCGTCGGTGAACTGCGCGCCAGCGGAGATGCCGGTCGCGTGGCCCGCGGCGGCGTCGAAGGAGCCCGGGGCCGGATCGACCGTCGCGGCACCGCCGTCGCGGAGCATCTGGAGCGACGCGCCGGCGGGCTGCGAGGCCAGCGTCACGCGCACGGTCTTGGGATAGAGCCGGATCGACTGCCCGACGAAGCTGCCGTCGGCCTGCGGCGCGTAGATGCGGACCCGCGTGTAGGACCCCAGTTCGTGGCCGCTGTCGGGTGAGAGGGTGACCTGCATGCGCTGCTGACCGCCGACCGTCTCGAACGGGGTGTCGCGGTCGACCAGCGTGTGCTCGTGGTTGCTGCCGTGCACCGTGGTCGCCGTCCACTTGAGGGCGCTGTCGGGGATCCCCGTGGCCGCCGCATCGCCCGCGGCGCGCACGGCGCTCACGGTGACTGGCTCGCCGAGGACGACCGTCGCGCCGTCGGCGGGCGAGGTGATCTTCACGTCCGGCGTCGCGCCACCGCACACGTATCGCGTGGCCACCGACTGCGCCCCGCCGGAGCGCACGATCAGCCGCACCCAGTGGGCGCCGTCGCCGAGGGCGTTGATCTGCTCGCGCGTGAGCACGGTGCTCTGGCCGGTGCGCCCGGCGTCGACGAGGCCGTCGCCGTCGACGTCCCAGCCGTAGGTCGCGTCGTCACCCGCGTCGGTGGCCGTGAGCGTGACGGAGCCCTGAATCGTGCCCGGACCGGCGCACGCCCCGTCGATCG
>JAURVW010000963.1 GCA_030655275.1 Solirubrobacteraceae bacterium | reverse complement strand
GTGGATCCCGAAGCCGACCTCCTTGACCACGACGGGCATGCCCTCCAGCCTGCCGCACAGCGCGGCGATGCGCTCCACCAGGCCGCTGAACGACGTCTGCCCCTCGGGCTGGATCGCCTCCTGCAGCGGATTGAGTTGGACCGCGATGGCGTCGGCGTCGAGCAGGTCGACGAGGCGTTCGGCCTCGTCGAGGCCGTCGGCCTCCAGCAGCTGGGGTGCGCCGATGTTGGCGATGAGCAGTGGCGGCCGGGCCGGGCCGACGTAGGTGGAGAGCAGGCGGGGGTCGCGCAGGAGCGCGCGACCGGAACCCAGCGCGAGGGCGACGCCGTGGCGGGCGGCCGCCTCCGCGAGGCGGGCATTGATGACCCCGGCGGCCGGCGTTCCACCGGTCATCGCGCTGATCACGACCGGCGCGTCGAGCGGACGCCCCAGCAGCGAGGTAGCGAGGTCGACCTGGTCGAGGTCGCGGCCCGGCATCGCGCGATGGATCAAGCGGTGGCGATCGAGCCCGTTGCCGCCGGCGTGCAGTGCGCGAGTGGTGGCCGCGATCCTCAGGTGGTCGTCCTTGCGGGCCGCGGTCTGGCCGACGGGCTCGGCGAACGGGATCAGCTCCGGCGCCCGGGTGGCAACGGGTCCTTGACGGGGCGGCGGGGCGGGAGTGGCGCTCACGCCAGGGGTACGGTGCTCATCACCAACCAGGATGAGCGGCGGACGCAACTCCGACGCGGTGTTCGCAGCGGGTGGGCTCGGGTCGCCCGGTCAGCGGGTCAGGCGGAGAGGCGCGCGATGATGGTCCGACCCAGTTCCGCGTAGGCGCGATCCAGGTCGACGGCGGCCGGATCCAGCAGCTTCTGGAACGTGAGACCCCGGAACGCTCCGACGACGAAGGCGACGAACGCCTCGTTGTCGACGTCCGTGGAGATCTGGCCGCTGCTCTGGAGACCTTCGAGCATCTCGACCATGCGGGCTCGCACCCGGCGGTGCAGACGGGCGAAGTGCTCGTGGAGGTGCGGGGACGGCCCCATCGCCTCGAAGAAGAGCATCGCGAAGATCCGGAACCGGTCTTCGTCGCCACCCATGTCCTCGCGATGCGCGCGAAGCATTGCGCTGAGACCTTCCTGGAACGGCACGCCATCCGGGATCTCGTGCTTGAACGCGCGAGCCTCCCAGTCGGCGGTGACCTCCTCGGCGACTGCGGTGAGCAGATCGTCCTTGGAACCGAAGTGGAAGTTGACCGCACCGCGGCTCATTCCGGCGCGTTCACCGATCGCCGCGACGGATGTGTTGCCGACACCTTGTTCGGCGACGAGAGCGGTGGCGGCGGAGATCAGGCGACGTCGCGCGGAGGCTGTTCGCTGGACCTGCGTCGGCATGCCTCCACATGATGGCGCATTGCGTGCGGACCGCTGGGAGGCGCTCACGCCATCGTCACGCGACCAGGGTCCCCCCTTTCGGGATACAGGCGGCAGGTTTAAGCGTTTTCCGGTGGATTGCTGTGACCAAAGCTGGCGCGGTAGGACTCGACACGTTGTCGAGCGGAAGCGTACTGCAGGGTCCGGGTCATCCGATTCGCCCCGTATTCCGTGGCTCTACTGCTGTCGAGCGCCCCTGCACCCAGCGCCGTCTGGCGGCCCGTCGTCGGACCACCGGAGAAGTACCAGGTCCAACGACTCAACGGGGCGACACTGACCACTCAGGCCCTTCGACACTGTGCCCCGCGTCGTCATTTTCACGCAGCACATGTGTGCCTCCGAGCCCTACTCGGAGGCAACTCCGCCGGGGTGAGTTAGTGGTCGTTCCCGGTGGGCGCCGGAGTCTTGCCCGTGGGATCCGGATCGACACCCTCGACCTCCGGGACGACCATGCCCTCGCGCAGGGCCCCGACTCCGCCGATGGCGACGACGGCGCCGAAGAAGAGGCCGATGAACGTGATCGGTGAGAGCCGGTTGCTGTTGGCCTCGGCGATCGTCGTCGCGAGGATCGAGGCGCCGAGCAGGATCGTGACGACCGGCAGCATGAGCCGGCGGCCGTTCCTGGAGGCAACGCCGACCAGCGACAGGACGCCGATCAGCGCGAACACGCCGACGACGGCGGCCGCCGCGCTGGCGGTCGTGTCCGGATCGGTGGCTTCGTTGACGGTGTCCTGCGCGAGGACGAGCAGGGCCATCATGCGGCGATCGCCTCCCGGCGAGGTGAGTGGGCGGTGAGGGGCAGGGCGCCCGGGGCCGGCGCATCGCTGCGCAGCGGGCCGTTGCCGCCTGCAGGCTGCGGGACGTGCTGGTCGGCGTGGTAGCTCGACCGCACGAGCGGACCGGCGGCGACGTGCGTGAAGCCCATCGCCAGACCGCGCTCCTCGATCTGCTTGAACTCCTCCGGGTGCCAGTAGCGCACGATCGGGAGGTGGTCGACCGTCGGGCGCAGGTACTGGCCGACGGTGATCACGGAGACGCCGTGGTCGCGAAGCCGGCCGAGCGTGTCGATGAGTTCCTCGAAGCTCTCGCCGAGTCCGACCATCAGGCCCGACTTCGTGACGACCTCGCCCTCGCCGAACTCGCGGGCGTTGCGCAGCACGCGCGTGGAGCGCTCGAACGTGGAGCCGCGGCGCGCGACGGGGTAGAGCCGCGGGACGACCTCGACGTTGTGGTTGAACACGTCGGGGCGCTCGGCGATCACCTTGGCCAGCGGCATCTCCTCGCCGCGGAAGTCCGGGGTGAGCAGCTCGATCTTGCAGTCGGGTGCCTGGCGGCGGATCTGGCGCACCTGGGCGGCCCAGATGCCGGAGCCGTAGTCGGGGAGGTCGTCGCGGTCGACGGAGGTGATGACCGCGTGGCGCAGGCCCATCGTCGCGATCGAGCGGGCGACGCGCGCGGGCTCGAGCGGATCGTTCCAGGTCGGCTTGCCCGTCGACACGTTGCAGAAGCCGCAGCGGCGGGTGCACGTGTCGCCGAGGATCATGAAGGTCGCGGTGCCGCGCTCCCAGCACTCTCCGATGTTCGGGCAGGCCGCCTCGACGCAGACGGTGTTGAGGTTCTCGTCCTTGATGAGGCCGGAGAGGTCGCGATACCGGTCGCCGCCCGGCGCCGGGACCTTGAACCACGGCGGCTTGCGGTGCTTGAACGGCAGGACGCGATCGCCGATCACGTCGCGAGGGTCCATGCCGCCCGGAGTGGCCCGCGAGCGGGTCTTGTGGACGCGGACTGGGAGCAGGTCGCTCATCGGTCTCCCAACCGTAGCGCGCCTACTGCGCCGGAGCGACGGTGGGGCGCCCGGATGCGACCGGCCCGGAGAGGCCGACGGTGCGCTCGAGCCGATCCCGGCTGATGAGGCGCTGGCGCAGCCCGAGTTCGCGCGCGACGTGATTGGCGGCGCGCTTGCGCAGGCACGGGAGCGTGCCCGAGCGGCCCGTCTCGGCGCCGACGCTGGTCATCTGCGCGGTCGGCAGGCCGCAGGGGGTGAACCACGACCAGGGCGTGAGGTCGTTGTCGGCGCCGATCGCGAAGCCGTGCGCGGCGACGCCCCGGCTCATGTGCACGCCGAGCGACGCGATCTTGCGGGTGCCTCCGACCCACACGCCGGTGAGGTTCTCCTCCGGCGTGGACTCGCGCTGGTGGGCGTCGACGCCCTCCTCCTGCAGCGCGGCGATCACCGCGCGCTCGAGCGTGCGGAGGTACACGTGCACGTCGGCCGCGGCGACGATCGGATAGCCCACGAGCATCCCGGGGCCGTGGTACGTAGCCAGGCCGCCGCGCTGGGTCGTGACCACGTCGACGCCCTGGGCCCGGAGGAAGTCCTCGCCGAGCCCGAGCTCGGACGGGTCACTGCGGCGCCCGCGCGTGACGACCGGCGGATGCTCGAGGAGCAGCAGCACGTCGTCGAGGTCGCCCCGGATCCTCGCCTCGCGGGTCGCGTGCTGGAGCTCGAGTGCCTCCTCGTACGGCACGAGCCCCAGGTGGCAGACGAGCAGGTCGCCCCGAGGACGCTCACCGGTGCCGTCGCTGCGCATGCCCCTCACGCTACTCGCGCCGATCGTCGCCTTCGAAGGGCTGTCGACCGGCGCGCCGCTCGGGTCGGTCGAGAAAGCCGGCGACGGCCTGCGTGAGGGCGGCGGGCTGCTCGAACAGCGCGAGGTGGCCGCTCTCGAGTTCGGTGTAGTCCGACCAGCGGATCGGGGCGACGAGTCCCCTGGCGTGCTGGACCGGGACCATCTGGTCGTCACGACAGCCGATCACCAGCGTCGATGCCTTGATCTCCGCGAGGTCGGCGGTGATGTCGATGCGTTGGTCGAGCTCGCTCTGGCGGCCGATGCCCTGGGGCAGCGACGCCAGCGTGTCCTGCACCATGCGCCGCACCACGTGCGGGGGTCGCTTCGACAGGAAGTTCGGGCTGAAGCCGGTGATCGTGAGCAGCTG
>JAURVW010000962.1 GCA_030655275.1 Solirubrobacteraceae bacterium | reverse complement strand
GTTAAAGACAACGGCTTACAAATCAGTTGTCTAAACAATTTATAAAAAAATACTAAATAATGTCCTGGTAACACGAATCTTTGCACTCTAATAAAGTAGTATGACGATTCACAATAACAAAAATTAATGCGAAAGAAAAGCAAAATGAGATATAACTACGTTAACGTAATACGGTTTTGGTATGGCAGGTAGCACAGGTAAACGGAAGAAACTCGTGATTCGCAAATAGGATCGATTGCAAAACTACATTGTAGTATTGGCCGCATGTGAAATTGGTTGCGAAGGTCTCAAGCTAGGTCAAAAATTTCAGGATGCGCATTACGTAATTAAACGCCACGTTGCGGGTTCAGCGCTAAACCTGGAACCTAAAACAAAACAATAATAATATAAAACAACTTGTGTAACACACCGACTGGATAGAAGCATAAAGAATAGAAGGGCTGAAACAAAAGTGAACAGGCCCTCGACTAGGGCGCAGGACAAAGAGTAAAATGCTTTCAATGGCCTAAGACACATGCTGGCGCCAGTCGTGTAATTAAAATGAAAATTAACAAAAAATTTGTTTCTTGAACTTATGGACAGTTTTCAAAGCCTAAGTCAGCAAACTGCCAAAAACGAAGCAGACACTTAAAGACACAAACAGTAAAAACACCATTATCCATAAATTAACAAACCAAAAAAGACACCTGGTCAAGGAAACACTAAATGGATGTGTATGCACAACTTGTGCAATGCGTGAAGCCTAAAACAGAAACTATCTTTCCATGAGTTATCCGAACACAAACCTAAAGGTTTTAACATCATCTAAAGCAAGACGAAGACCACTTTCGGGGGGGTTCCAACCAACAAAGGCAGAGCAAAAAATGGCAAAATGCAAATTTTAATATAAAGGCTATATGTATATATAAATCAAACCTAATCTTCAAAACTATTAATAGCTAAAAACAAAAAAACGCTAAAAAAAGTCCAAGAAACCCCCGAAAAGCAACCCTGAGGGGGACCCAGGGAACCCC
>JAURVW010001043.1 GCA_030655275.1 Solirubrobacteraceae bacterium | reverse complement strand
CGTAGGCGCACATCGCGGCAGAGTTGTCGAGCGCCGTCGCCGACACGCCGCGCCGCGCGAACTCGCGCGCATGCCGCGCCGGGCCGGCGGCGAGTTCGAGCACGCTGGCGACTGGTCGCCCGAGGTGCCGCAAGGCGATCGCCTCCAGCGTGTCGCATTCGACCGCGATGTCGCGAAAGGCGAACGCGATGTCGTAGCAGCGCGCGTGCTGATAGATCAGCGGATGGCCGGGCTCCATGGTTCGCGAGAGGATAGCCCGCGAGTCGCGCCATGGGGTTCCCACCCGGGACAACCGAGTCGAGTGCATTGGGGATGTTCGGCGCGCTCGCCTGGCTCGACACTGACGAATCACATCGTTCGATTGCGAGACACGCCATGAATCGACTGCCTGGCCTGCGGGCTGCCGGCGTTGCCGCATTCCTGTTCTGCGCGGCTCCGGCCATGCCCCATGCGATGGCACAGCCTGCAGCATCGGCCGGGTCCGCGCCGATCGCCGCGACGGCCGAAACGCTGAGCGCGGACACGCCTCGCACCACGGTCGCCGGCAACACTTTCGTCGCACCCGCCGGCTGGAGCCTCGGCGTTCGTGGCCCTGCAACCGTGCTCGAAGTGCCCGAGGGCGGCTCGGTCGTCGCGGTCATCGACGTGACGGCGGCCGATGCCGATGCCGCCGTTGCCGCTGCCTGGGCCGCGTACCGAACGGGCGCGAACTGGCCGCTCAAGGTGACGACACCGGTCGCCGACCGCGACGGCTGGACCGATCGCAAGTCGTACAGCTACCAGACCTCGCCGAACGAAAAACGCGATGTCGAACTCGACGTGCGGCGCGCGAACGGCGTCTGGACCGTCGTGATCTACGACATGGCACAGGACGTCGGCGAGAAGCGCGCCGCGCAGGTGAACGCGATCTTCGGCAAGTTGCTGCCGAAGGGCTATCAGCGCGAATCGTTCGCCGGCCGGAAGGCGCACCCGCTCGACCGGGCGCGCATCGCGGCGCTGGGCGGGTTCGTCGAGCGCGCAATGAAGCTGACCGGCGTGCCCGGTGTCTCGTTCGGGCTGGTGCAGAACGGCAAGGTCGTCTACGCAGGTGGCATCGGCGTGCGCGAACTCGGCCGACCGGCGCGGGTCGACGCGGACACGCGCTTCATGATCGCCTCGAACACCAAGGCCCTGGCGACGCTGATGCTGGCCAAGCAGGTCGACGCGGGCAAGATCGGCTGGGAGACGCCGGCGGTGCAACTGCTGCCATCGTTCAAGCTTGGCGATGCCGCAACGACGCAGCAGGTGCTCGTCAAGCACCTGATCTGCGCCTGCACCGGCATGCCGCGGCAAGACCTGGAATGGCTGTTCGAATACGGCGCGTTGACGCCGGAGGGCGCAATGACCTTGCTCGGCACGATGCAGCCGACCAGCGGTTTCGGCGACCTTTTTCAGTATTCGAATCCGATGGCCGCCGCCGCCGGATACCTCGGCGGGCACGTCGCCTACCCGACGCTGCCGATCGGTGCCGCCTACGACCGTGCAATGCAGGCGCTGGTCTTCAAGCCGCTCGGCATGACGCGCACCACGCACGACTTCGCGGCGGCGCAGCGCGGCAATGCGGCCGTGCCCCACGCGCCCGACGCCGACGGCCGCCCGGCGCTGGCCATCGGCCGGGTCAACCTCTCGATCGTGCCGGTGCGGCCGGCCGGGGGCGCGTGGAGCAGCGTGAACGACATGCTGAAGTACGTCTCGATGGAACTCGCAGAAGGCCGTCTGGCCGACGGTACGCGTTACATCGGCAAGGAGGCCTTGCTGGCGCGGCGGGCGCCGCAGGTTCGCGTCAGCACCGATGTGACCTACGGCATGGGCTTGATGGTCGACACCATCTACGGCACGCCGATCGTCCGCCATGGCGGCGACATGATCGGCTTTCACAGCGACATGATGTGGCTGCCGGAGCATGACGTCGGCGCTGTCATCCTGACGAACGGCGATCCCGGCTGGCAGATCCGCAGCGTGTTCCGCCGACGTCTGCTCGAAGTGCTGTTCGACGGTCTGCCCGAAGCCGACGCCACGATCGCTGCGCAGGCCCGTTCGTACGCAGAATCCAACGCCGCGGAGCGCAAGCTCGTGACGATCCCGGCCGATCCGAAACTCGCAGGCGATCTCGCCGCGCACTATGCGAACGCGGCGGTCGGCGAGGTCAAGGTGGCACGCGCTGGCGCCGCATTGCGCTTCGACTTCGGCGAATGGGCCAGCGACGTCGGTTCGCGCATCAACCCGGACAAGACGGTGTCGTTCATGACCTTGGTGCCCGGCTTCACATGGTCCGAGTTCGTCGTCGGCAAGAACAGCACCGGGCGGCGCACGTTGATCATGCGCGACGCGCAG
>JAURVW010001016.1 GCA_030655275.1 Solirubrobacteraceae bacterium | reverse complement strand
GATGCTCGAGGCCGCCGACGAGATCGCCCTAGACGGACCGAAGGCCTCACCGGGTCGGCGCGAGGCCACCACGGCCCTGCGGACTCCGCCTTCGAGCACGTTGAAGGCGGTCAGGGCCGTCCCGTCGGGCGCCATCGCCGTGTCGCCAGAGGTGGAACCTTCGGTCGGCGACGTACGAAGCGTCTCGACCGGCAGCCAGCCAGCGGCTTGCGATGCCGCCGGCGCGACGAGGACCGCTCCCAGGGCGACGGTCAGCGCAGCGACCGTCCGAGTACGACCAACCAGCATGAAACCCCGCAACACCATCGAAAAACCGAGGCCAAAGCTACACCACGTAGGGGCTCGCCTCGCGACGATCTCCACGGTTGTTGCCGGGTGGACATCCGCCTTCGACTTGGCCGAACCTGCCCCCCCCCGGTCAGTCCGCCGGCCCGGGCCGACCCGGCCAACCTCTCGGCCCGGTCGCGGCGGTCTCAGCCGCCGACGAGGCGCTCCACGGCGCTCACGACGCGCTCGGCCGCGTGGCCGTCGCCGTAGAGCTCGGGGCGCGCGGCGGGCAGGTCGGCGGCCATCGCGGCCTGGGCCGCGGTGGCGTCGAGGGCGACGAGCGTGTTCCAGCCGACGTCGACGGTCTCCGTCCATTCGGTCGTGTCGCGCAGCGTGATGCAGCGGACGCCGGCCACGTAGGCCTCCTTCTGCACGCCGCCGGAGTCGGTGAGGACCGCGGCGGAGTTGATGATGAGACCCGAGAACTCGAGGTAGCCGAGCGGGCGCAGGAGGATGAGCTCCTCCTCGGCGCGGGCGCGGAGGTCGAACTGCTCCAGGCGTGCCGCGGTGCGGGGGTGCAGCGGCAGGACGACCGGGAGGCCGATCGAGGCGAGCACGTCGAGGGCGGCGCTGAGCTGGGCCTTCGTGTCGACGTTGCCGGCGCGATGGAGCGTGGAGACGGCGAACTCGCCGCGCGCGAGGGTGAGCTCAGCCAAGAGTGCCTCACCGGCCTGCTCGGCGGCGGGACGGGTGCGGTGGGCGACGTCGATCATCACGTCGCCGACGACCTCGATGGCGCCCGCGACGGATTCCTTGCGGAGCTGGTCGGCGGACGCCTCGGTGGGCGGCAGGAGCAGATCGGCGGCGTGGTCGATCAGCACGCGGTTGAGCTCCTCGGGCATCGCGCGGTCGAACGACCGCAGCCCGGCCTCCACGTGCACGAGCGGAATGCGCTTCTGCGCCGCGGCGATGCCGCCGGCGAGGGTCGAGTTCGTGTCGCCGTAGACGAGCACCGCATCCGGGTCGAGCTCATCGAGGAGCGGGCCGAGCGCTCCGAGCATGAGGGCGGACTGGTCGGTGTTGCTCCCCCCGTGGATGTGGAGCTGGTGCTCGGGCTGCGGCGCCCCGAGCTGGTCGACGAAGACCTGGGAGAGCTCGTCGTCGTGGTGCTGGCCCGTGTGGACCATGATCTCCTCGTGACTGGCCCGCAGCAGGGGCGACACGGCCGCTGCCTTCACGAACTGAGGACGGTTCCCGATGACGGTGACGACGCGCACCGGCGGGACCCTATCCGGACGCGCCAGCCCCGGTGGCCGCGACGCATCGATTCCAACCGTCGTCCAACGAGGGGCTGTCGCGTTCGCGGTTGACACCGCGTCGACCGTTGTCCAGCGACCGGGAAAGTTCGCTTACCGGTCGCAGAGCGGCGGTCGCGGTACGTAGCGACTCGAAAACGCGTTCGCCTGACCACAACCTGAAAATGGCACCAAACGGTGCAAAGGACGGTCGCACTGGCTTCAGGACTCATACATATGGCCATACGACAAGTACCCCGAACCGGCAACTCCTTGTCGATCGGCAAGAAACTCGGGACTAATCGTTGACCGCGCAACGAACCGGCCGGAATGCTCATTCAACAGAACCACGGAACGGTGGTACAACCGACCCAGAGGGGTACCGCGATCCGGCCGGCTCAGCGCCACGGATCGCCCCACCCGGCCGTCACGAGCTACAGGGGGAGCGTGACGGCCGGGCCCCTTCCTCCCGCGCGCCGTATCCGGCCGCGGTGAGCGCACGGTGACGGCTGGCGTCCACGACGACGCCAGCCGCCACCGGTCAGCGCAAGGCTCCGAGCGCCGGCGTCCGTCGTAGGCCCGATCGGCTGCCCGCGGGCTCGTCGGCCAACCGGCCGACGAACCGACCGGTCAGCCTCTCGGCGTCAGTTGCCGCCGCCGATGCGCCGCACGCGCACGCCGGCATTGCCGAGGTTCTGGCCGTCGAGCGTGCCACGGCCGTCGACGACGGTGACGGCCCCGGGGACCTGCTCGGGCCGCAGCTGGCGGTACTCCGCGTGGTCGGCCTGGATGATCGCGCCGTCGACGGGCTGGCCGTCCCACGGAGCGAGACCGAGGCCGGTGATCTCGGCCTCGTCGTAGAGCGGGTCGACGACCTGGGCGATCGCCCCGAGCCGCTCGAGCTCCTTCACGACCGGGAAGACGCCCGAGAACGCCGTCTCCTTCACGCCGCCGCGGTACGCCGCGCCGAGCACGAGGACGCGCTTGCCATCGAGCTCAACGTCGCGGGCGAGGAGCGACACCGCGTGCGCGGGCATCTCCTCGTTGACGATCCGGCCGTGCGCGACGAGCTTGGCGTGCGGGTCGCCCTGCAGGTAGAAGCGCGGGTAGATCGGGATGCAGTGCCCGCCGACGGCGACGCCCGGCCGGTGCACGTGGCTGAACGGCTGGGAGTTCGCAGCGGCGATGACCGGGCCGAGATCGATGCCGACGCGGTCGGCGTACATCGCGAACTCGTTGGCGAGCGCGATGTTGACCTCGCGGTAGGTGGTCTCGACGAGCTTCGTGAGCTCGGCGGCCTCCGCGGAGCCCATCTCCTGCACCTCGGCGGTGAGGAACGAGCGGTAGTGCTCGGCGATCTTGCGCTCGCACGCGAGGGTCACGCCGCCCACGAGCTTCGGGTACTTGGCGAGATCCTCGAACACGCGACCGCTGAAGACGCGCTCGGGGCTGAAGCCGACGTTGAGCTCCACGCCCAGCTCGAGGCCCGACAGCTCGGCGAGCCGGGGCGCGATGCGGTCGCGGGTGGTGCCGACGGGGACGGTCGTCTCGAGGGCGAAGCAGGTGCCCTCCTTCAGCGCGGGGCCGACGGCCTCCAGGACGGCATCGATGATGCGCCAGTCCGTGTTGCCGTCGATGTCGACCATGAGCGGCGGCACGGCGACGACGAACTCGGCCTGGGCGACGGCCTCGGCGGTCGACGTGGTGGCGCGCAGCCGACCGGCCGGCACGAGCTCGGCCAGCGCCTCGGCGAGTCCCGCCTCGCCCGGGAAGGGCGCCTTGCCCGCGTTGATCAGGTCGACGGTGGTCTCGTCGACGTCGGCGCCGACGACCGTGTGGCCGGCAGCTGCGATCTGCACGGCGATGGGGAGACCCATCTTGCCGAGGGCGATGACGGCGACGGTGATGGGGCGCACGTCGTGGGGGACCGACGGCGTGGCGAGAGGAGCGGACACAGCGGCGTAATCTATCGACGCATGCCGGGCGCATCTGAGTTCCTCCTCCATTCATCCTCATCGGTGGGCTCCGACGTGACGCTCGGGCATGGCGCTGTTATCGAAGCCGAAGCGGTCATCGGTGACCGTTCGGTGATCGGGCACGGGGCGATCGTGGGCGCGGGCGCAGTCGTCGGCGCCGGCTGCACGCTCGGCGCGCACGTCGTGCTCCACGCCGGCACGGTGCTCGGCGACGGCTGTCTCGTGCAGGACGGCGCGGTCCTCGGCAAGCAGCCGGCCCTCGCCCGCACCTCCTCGCTGCGCAGCGCCGAGCCGCTCGCGCCACTCACGCTCGGGCGGCAGGTCACGGTCGGCGCCGGCGCGGTGCTCTTCGCAGGCGCCACGATCGCCGACGAGGTGATCGTCGGCGACCAGGCCTACATCCGCGAGCGCGCGACCATCGGCGAGAGCTCGGTCGTCGGTCG
>JAURVW010001013.1 GCA_030655275.1 Solirubrobacteraceae bacterium | reverse complement strand
GATGCTCGGTGCCTATTACTACGACTTGCAGGCCGACAGTGACACCAGCTCGATCCGCTTCAAGAGCGGCACCACCCAGGAACAGTACAGCAGCAGTTCCTGGGACCAGGACGCCAAGAGTTTCGCCCTGTTCGGCAACACCAAGTTCCGCTTCACTGACCGTGCGGCGCTGACCCTGGGCCTGCGCCAGACCTGGGAATCCAAGGAGATTACCGAAACCACCCTGACGGTCCAGGACACCCCTGCGAACCAGAACGTGGTGATCGTCACCCAGCCTGGGGGTACGCCGGATTCGGTCAGGGGTTCCGGACTGGTCGCGCCGCTGTCATTGAGCAAGGATGCCGACTGGAGCCAGACCACTTGGGACATCACCCCGGAGTATCGTTTCACCGATGACATTCTCGGTTATGCGCGGATCGCCACCGGTTTTCGTTCCGGCGGTTTCAACCAGGCAATCGTCAATCGGGGCATCATTGAAACCGATCCGGAAACCCTCACCGATTACGAACTGGGGCTGAAAACCAGTTGGCTCGGCGGACGCCTGAATGCCAACGTGTCGCTGTTCTATTACGACATCAAGAACCTGCAACTCAACATCCAGCAACAGGTGCCGGGCACCACCATCACCAGCACCGCCGGCAGCTCCGACGGCCAGGTCAAGGGTGTCGAGTTCGAGATCGAAGCGTTGCCCACCGAATTCTGGCGGGTCACCACCAGTCTCGGGCTGCTGCGTGCCGAGTACACCAACTTCGAGTACACCATCGGCGGCGTGAGCCTGGATGCCAGCGGCAACAAGTTCTACCGGACACCGGAAACCTCTTTCCGATTCGATACCGACTACCGGATACCGGTTGCCATCGGCGGGCAAGTCATCCTCGGGACTGACTGGGCCTATAGAAGCCACATCTATCACAACGCCACGGTGCAGGAAGATCCGGTTCAGGAAACCCCCGACTACTGGACCGGTAACGCCCGCGTGACGTATCAGGCCGCCAGTAAAAAATGGCAGGTCACGGGCTTCGTCAACAACCTGACCGACCAATGCAACAAGGTGCTGTCGCAAATCGTCAACCAGCGCGG
>JAURVW010001001.1 GCA_030655275.1 Solirubrobacteraceae bacterium | reverse complement strand
ATGCGCTGGCGCTCGTCGGCAGCGCCGTCGTTGCAGGCGACCGCAGCGAGCTTGCCCGGCAGGACTGTGAGGCAGCGGCCGGTCGCGACGTTCACCAGCAGGCGCGGCGACGGCGCGACGAGGACCGTGAACGGGCAACGCAGCGACTCCAGGCACGTTTCGTAGGAGCGGGCGGCGGGTGCGCCGACCGCGGCCGGGGCCCACTGCTGCGACGCCGCGCCGGAGGGGCGCTGCAGCGCGACGATGCCCTCGGCGTCGACGCCCAGGACGCGCGCCGGGGCGCCGGACGACGCCTTCATCGCGGTGATCACGTACGCCTGGTCGACGGTGCCGATCGCGTCGGCCGCGTTGGCCGACGGCGCGGCCGTCAGGGCAATGACCGCGGCCGCCGCGGTGAGGGCCAGGTGGCCCTTGCGGCTCGTGGTGAAGAGGGTGGTGAGTGAGGTGAACATGAGGATCTCGCGGGGCGTAGGTGCTTGCTTGATCGCCATGCTCTCGTCGATCGGTGGCCCCGTCTGTCGACCCTGACGCGGTCGTTGCGTAACATTCGCGACACAGCACTGCGCCCGTCCCATGGTCCGGAACGCGAAACGCCGGCCGCGCTCCTGAGAGCACGACCGGCGCCGTCACGTGAGGTGTCCCGAGCCCCCAGCCCGGTGTCCCACCTCTTCGCCCTGGTGCGCCGAATCCCCCGAAACGGCGCGCTCCACCTCGGTCTCAGACCGGATGGTTCCAGAGCGAAATCAAGATCTCGGCGTGATCCCCGGACGGGTCTCCGTCCGCGATGCGCACACTGAGGTTCACCGCGTCGCCGGTCGGGATCACGAAGGCGACCTCCCGCTCGGCCGTCGCCTCCCCGGCCGCCCCTTCGCGGAGGGCCACGGTGCCGGACGCGCTCACGGAGCCGTCGGGCAGGGCGATCGCGCGCAACGACACCTCGACGGCGAACGCCCCGGGGGCGCCGACGACCGTCGTGACGGACGCCGCATCGAACGAGTCGACGGCCACCACGACCTGTTCGGTCCCGTCGCGGTCGACCGGACCCGGGCCCTCGGCGGCGCTACTGCGTGCTCGGAGATCTCCACCGTCGCCCGGGCGGTGGCCCGCCGCAGCGCGCTCCCGCTCGTCGCCCGCGACGGCGAGCGACACGTTGCCCCGCACGAAGCGCCTGATCGCCGGCATCGGCGGCTCGTCCCCGCCGCCGCCGATGCCGGCGATGCGTGCCGAGGCGGTGCCAGACCCGACCTCGAACGGATGCGAGAGCGCGGTCACCGCCGCGCCCCCGGCCCGACTCCAGCTGATCTCTCCATGCTGGAACACGCTGCGCCGCCCGACCGCCCTGCCCCGTTGGACGAGGTCGTGCTCGTCCGACAGGGGGAGGCCGAGGGCCCCCGACTCGGCGCCGAGTTGGCGCCAGAGCTCGAGGATCTCGCCGTGGAGGGCGAAGGCCCCCGTCGACGCGCTCCAGATCACGAGACCGCCGTCGAACCGGGTGTGGTGACCCGGGAGGCGATCGATCGTGAGCGCGGAGTGAAGATGGTCGGTGGCGGGCCAGCCGAGAAAGCTCTCGGTGCCGCCGAACTCCAACCAGCGGGCGCCGATCGCGCCGTAGAGGGCGTGGGCGCCGCGGTCGGCGCGGTAGACGACCCAGCCGGCGGGGTACGTGCGGAACCAGCCGAGGCCGTCGGCCGTGCGGGTGACGTCGCCGAGGGCCGAGCCGAGGTGGTGCTTGGCGGCGCGCTCGTCGATCGCGGCACGGATCACGGCCGTGACCTCGGCGCGACCCTTCACGCCGGCGAGGCCTGGGCCGGCCGTGGCGCTCAGGACGATCGGTTCGAGGGTCAACACGATCCGTACCCTCGCCGCGGGCCCTTGCAGGAAGCTCGCACCGACCTTGCAAAAGGCGCGAGGGGCGCCCGACGACGGTGCCCGCGAGGCGTCGAGGGGCGCATCGCCGTCGTCGCCCGGCAGGTTCTGGCACCGCTCCGCTCCGCCGCCGAGCACACCTGCGCCACGTTCCATAGGGTCGCGGGCGTGGAGGTACTCGTTCTCGGACCGCTCGAGCTCCGCGCTGCCAGCGGGCCCGTGGCGCTCGGCGGTGGTAAGCAGCAGGTGCTCGTCGCGATGCTCGCGCTCCGCGCCCCGCAGTACGTCCCCCGCGACATGCTCGTCGACGCGCTCTGGCCCGAGACGCCGCCCCCGAGTGCCCGCCACGCCATCGAGTCCTACGTGTCGCGCGCGAGGCGGGTCCTGCGCGGTCCCGATGGAGGCGACGGCGGCCTCCTCATCGAATCCGGGCCGGCTGGCTACCGGCTGGAGGCGGCGACCGAACAGGTCGACGGTCTGCGGTTCGAGGCACTCGCGCGCGACGGCGATGCGGCCCTCGGAGCGAACGCCCCCGACGAGGCGGCGCGACTGCTCGGCGGCGCGCTCGACCTCTGGCGCG
>JAURVW010000960.1 GCA_030655275.1 Solirubrobacteraceae bacterium | reverse complement strand
AGGGTTCGAATCCCTCCCTCTCCTCCAGTTGTGGGAAGCTAGCAAGCTTTCCCCCTGACAAGCCTTAAGTCCTTGTCAGCACTGGGCAAAACTCCACAGGCCATCCCGCAAACTTCCCACAGAAGCTTCCCACACGGGGCTTCAGTCGGGATACTCGCCAGGTGCCTCCAGTGTCCAAACGCGTTCCCCATCTGATCCGCAAGGGTCACAGCTTCTACTTCCGAATCCGCATTCCTGTGGGCCTTGTCGGCAGCTACGGGAAGGCTGAGCTAACCATCCCCCTTGGCAACATCAGCCAGGCCCAAGCAGCGGTCGAAGCGCGGCGGTTGGGGGCTGAAAAGTCTGCTGAATTTTTAGGCAAGCTGCACGCCCTCGGGCTGGCCTCAAGCGCCCCACTGCCCCCAAAGCTGCTGACGGCCACGGCGGAAGAGTCTCGGCACATTTCGCGCTCAACGGCGCGCGCGCTGCTTGAGGCCGACGAAGGCGTCCGCATCAGGGGCACCCGCACCGAACAGGACGGGCCTTACTTCGAGGAGCTTTCTGACCTTGATACAGCCGTCAGGCAGGCCTTGGGGCAGGGCAGCATCGGCGGAATCATCAAGGCCTTCAAAGCTGACCTTGCAGCCCACGGCAGGGCCGCCCCCGACGATGAGCTGCAGGCCAGGGCCATGATTCGTGAGTGGGCCGCTGAGAGGTCTAGGGCGCTCTCCAGCATCGAGGCAAGAGGGCAGGGGCTGCCTGTTGCTACGCCGGCCCCTGAAGCCCCTCCAGAGACCCTGCAGCGGTCTTCAGGTGGCATGAAGGCCCCGGCAGACAAGCTGGCGCATGAACTGAAGCTTCGCGATGTGTTCGAACTGTGGAAGGTCGCCAAGCGAGACCGGCCAGCAAAGACAGTGCAGAAGGCGGCCACGTCCCTTGCCCTGTTCGAAGAACTTACCGGGAACCCTTCACTGTCCGATATCAAGAAGGCCATGGGCTCCACGTACCGTGGCAAGCTGCTTGCAGGCAACCTGAGCGACAAGAGCGCCAGCGACCGGCTTGAGTGGGTTCTGATTCTGCTGAACTTCGAGCGGCGGAACTACGGGCGCATCGCTGCCAATCCTTGGGAAGGCTTGAACATCGAAGTGGAGCGCGAGGCACTGCGCGAAGAGTGGAAGGATGAAGAAGTCCGGAAGCTTTTCAATAACCCGATGTTCTCTGAATACCGCCTACCGACCAAAGATCATGCAGGGGGCGTTTCGGTCTACTGGGTTCCCATCATCGGGGCCTACACAGGCGCTCGTATCACTGAGATTGCACAGCTCCGTCTGGTCGACCTCACGGAGGAGGGTGGCCAGTTCTTCATGCGCTTTGATGACCCAGAGAGCTGGCAGAGCGTAAAGAACAAGTGGAGCCGCAGGACTATCCCTGTGCATCCTGAGCTGGTGCGCCTGGGGCTTCTGGACTATGCAGCGGACATGAAGCGGGAAGGGGCCGTGCGGCTGTTCCCGAAGGTCGTGGTCTCTGAGATGAACAACGCGGGCGGTGGGCTGTCGCGCTGGTTTTCAGTGTTCAAGAGTACTGCGGGCTTCGGCCCTGCAAACACTTTTCACGGCTGGAGGAACACCGTCGAGACCAAGCTGCAAAGGGCGAGGGAGGGTCAACTGCAGATTGACAAGTATCTTGGCCACGCATCGAAGGGTGAAGGCCCACGGACCTATGCACGGTTGCAGCCTGCTGACCTGATTGAGACTGCGGCGAAGGTGGCCTATGAAGATTTGAAGTTGCCGCGCGCCTACAAGCGATAGTGCGTCGCCTTCACTTTGGCCCCCAACAATGAAGACCTTGAACCTCTAGAACCACTGGATAAGGCGGTTCCTCGTCTTCGCCAAGCTTTATCCAATCGTTTTGAATCCTGACGGGATCGAGCAGACGAAACTCGAAAGCATTTGCTATCACTTGCCCCGTGTGTTCATCGCGGAGGCCATGGAGCTTATCAATAGGCACTTGGCCCACGTATCTCTGTCTCGACACCAGCAGCGACACCGTTAGGTCGACAGGAACGAGGAGTCCATATCCGTTGTCAATTTTAGTGATTGCCTCGTTCGACAAAGGAACCTTCTGATGTTCGCCCGGTGCAGTCGGATACTCGCCATGATCCCAACGGCGGCTTGCTACCTCAAAGATGGTTCCAAGCGGAGCGGAGT
>JAURVW010000987.1 GCA_030655275.1 Solirubrobacteraceae bacterium | reverse complement strand
GCGGCGGTGCAGCGTTTCAGCGCGGCGTCCGCCATCGGCACGCTCGCCGATGGCGTGGTGCGGTGCTTCCGCGACATGCTCGGCTACGACCGCGTGATGGTCTACAAGTTCGACCCCGACGGCCACGGCAAGATCATCGCGGAGGCGCGCGACCCGCGTCTCGAATCGCTGCTCGGCCACCACTACCCCGCAACAGACATCCCGCAGCGCGCGCGCGAGCTCTACCTGCGCAACCGCCTGCGCGTGCTGGTCGACGTGCACTACGTGCCCTCGCCGCTGGTGCCGCGTCGCTTGCCGGGCGCGGACGAAGAACTCGACATGTCGATGTGCCAGCTGCGCAGCATGTCGCCGCTGCACCTCCAGTACCTGAAGAACATGGGCGTGACGGCGACGCTGGTGGTCTCGCTGGTCCGCGAGGGCAAGCTCTGGGGCCTGATCGCCTGCCATCACTATTCGCCGAAGAACCTGCGCTTCGCGGTGCGCGCAGCCGCCGACCTGCTTGCCGAGATCACCTCGACCCGCATCGCCGCGATCGAGAACTACGCGCACGCGCAGGTCGCGATCCAGGTGCGGCGGCTCGAGCAGCGGCTGGTCGAAGCCACTTCCACCGAAGGCGATTGGCGGCTCGCGCTGTTCCGCAACCCGCGCACCGTGCTGCAGCCGCTCGAAGCGACCGGCGCGGCGCTGTTCCACGAAGGCGAACTGCTGACCGCGGGCGAAGCGCCCTCGACCGCCGAACTGCGCGCGCTGATGCAGTGGATCGAGACGCAACCGCGCGACGGCGTGGAAGGCCTCTTCAGTTGCTCCTCGGTCGCCCGCGCGAACCCCGCGCTCGACACCCTGACGCCGACCGCGAGCGGCGTGCTCGCCGTCAAGCTCTCGACCTCCCGGCCCGACTACCTGATGTGGTTCCGCAAGGAGCAGTTGCTGACCGTCACCTGGGCCGGCGACCCGTCGAAGCCGATGGTCGCGAACAACCCGCTCGAGCTTTCGCCGCGCAGCTCGTTCGCGGCCTGGTCCGAGATCGTGCGCGGCACCGCGCTGCCCTGGTCGAACAGTGAACTCGCAC
>JAURVW010000986.1 GCA_030655275.1 Solirubrobacteraceae bacterium | reverse complement strand
GCGGCGGTGCGTCCAGGGGCGTCGGCGCGGTGTCGACATCCATCTCGACCGGTGCCACGAACGCCGTCTGCAGCACCGCGGCCGACCATGAAGCGTGCGTGGCATTCGGTCCGTTCAGCCGCTTCCAGAATGCGGCCGCGCTGGCGGGCCGATCGGCAGGACGCAGCGCGAGCGCAGCGTCGATCGCTTCGAGGAAATGCGCGCTGTAGCCGTCATGCGCACTGCGGGAAAGCGGCCGATGCCGGTCGTCGATCCAGCGCTCGACCGCCGGCGCCGGCGGGGCGCCCGTGATGGCGGCGTAGACCACACCCGCGAGCGCATACAGATCGGTCCATGGGCCCTGCTTGAGCGTCGGCGCCTCGCCATACTGTTCGATCGGAGCGTAGCCGGGCTTGATCACCACCGTGGGCGACGCCACCGCCTGTCCCACCACGCGGCGCGCGGCGCCGAAGTCGAGCAGCAGCGGCCCGGCGGGCGTGAGCAGGATGTTGTCCGGCGCGATGTCGCGGTGGTAGCAGCGCACTGCGTGCAGCGTGCTCAGCGCGTGCAGCAGCGGCCGCAGCCAGCCGAGCAACTCGCCTTCGGTCGGAGCGCGGCCGAGCGTCTGAAGGGCATGCGCCAGCGTCGGCCCTTCGTAGAAGGGCATGACCATGTAGGCCGTCCCGTTGCCCTCCCAGAAACGCAGCACCTTGACCAGCGAGGGGTGGTCGAAGCGCGCCAGCAGCCGGGCCTCGTTGACGAAGCTTCGCAGGCCAGTGCGAAAGGCGTCGGCATGGCGCTGCGACTTCACCATCACCGCCTGCGAACTGGCGCGCGACGCCAGCACGGCGGGCAGGTATTCCTTGATCGCCACATGGCGTTCGAGCGCCGCGTCGTAGGCGAGATAGACGATGCCGAAGCCGCCTTCGCCGATCGGGCCGACGATCTCGTAGTCGAGCAGGCGTGCGCCTTCGGGCAGGGGATGAAGGCTGGTGAGTCGGGGGCCATCGAGCGGGGACGCCAAGTCCAGCGCGGCCATGTCGCCCAGCACGGTGGGCGGATCGATTCGCGGGGGGGGACTGTCGGACTCCGGACCGGTGACCGGCGGTACCGCGCCGCGCTGCCGCGGCGTCATGGCGCACCCCGCCCGGCTGACGGCCACGCCTGCACGGGCCCGGTGGTGGTCGCCGGACCGCGCGTCGGCGGCCGGCACGTGCACGCGCCGAGCG
>JAURVW010000979.1 GCA_030655275.1 Solirubrobacteraceae bacterium | reverse complement strand
GCGGCGTAGGCGTCGGCGCGCTCGAGGCCCTGCGTGAGACCGAGCCCGACGGGGTAGAGGAACGACACGAACGAGAGCAGCGCCAGGGCGAGGATCGGCCCCGGCTTGCGCACGGAGAGCAGCTCCATCAGCAGCGGCGTGGAGGCGAGGATCGCGACGCCGATCACGGCGCCGATCACCGCCATGTGCGCGATCGAGTGGCGCGCGAGGTAACGAACCGTGTGGAGGTCGCCGGCGGCGCGGTAGAAGGCGACGCGCTCGGCGAGCACGGTCTGGCCGGCGGCCGCGGTGACGCCGAAGATCACGGTCAGCGCGAGCAGCGAGGAGAGCTCGGAATAGCCCTCCGGCGCGAGGATCCGGCCGAACGCGATGTTCGAGACGTAGTTGAGGAGGCTGGCGAAGAGGTTCGCCACGGTCAGCAGGATCGTGGCGTTGATCGTGCTGCGGCCGGGACGCCCTGCAGGCGGCTCGTCGGACGTCGGCGATCGGAGGGAGTCGGCAGCCATGGGCAGGGAGACGGGCCACCGCAGAGCGGTGCCGGTCACCGACGAGACCCTACAGCGGGTGCAGAGTTGCGGAGCTGCGGCGAACTAGGCGAAGAACGCCGGGTTTCGCAGAACGATCTCCTGCGTAGCGGCCTGCTCACCGATGACGGCGGCGACCTCGACGGGCCCACCCCAGATCGACGCACAGTGGGCGAGCAACTCGTCGCGGGTCATGCTGCCGCTGCGGCCCACGGACAGTTCCAGGAGCAGGTGGCCCCACTGGATCGCCCCCAGGCCGGAGAGGGCCTGCAGCTCAGCGCCCTCGACGTCAACCTTGACCAGGTCGATGCGGGTGGGCATGCCGGCTGCGGCGATCCGCTCGGCCGTGAGTCGGCGCACCGGCACGGTGATCTGGCGTGCTTCGCCACCGAGCAGGCCAAGGGTCGCGTTCTCGGCGTGCACGCTGCCCTGCCCCGACTTGCCGGGCACGAACCAGAAGTCGAGGTCGACGTCCTCGTCGCCCACGCCGTAGTCGAGGATCGTCCAGCGGTCGTCGGCGGCGGCGTTGCGCTGCAGGTGGGCGAGCGGCTCGGGGTTGGGCTCCATCGACCACACGCGGCTCCCGGGCAGCGAGCCGCGGATGGTCGATCCGAACTGGCCGACGTTGCCGCCGATGTCGAGCACGGCGACGTCGCCGCGCAGGCCGGAGACGCGGATCACCTCGGCGATCTCGCGCGGGTAGTCCTGCAGGAGTGCGGGGGTCCAACGGTTGTCCTAGGAGAGTTCGCGGCCGAACCAGCCGATGCTCGACCGGCCGGTCGTGAGTGCGATGTACTTCGCGACGAGGAAGCGCAGGCGGGCGGAGCGGGTCTCGTAGGGAGAGCGGAGAAAACGGCCGTCGAGGGCGAAGTTCTGGGCCGCCCGTGAGATCACGGGCGCGAGGCGGGAGGCGAGGGAGCTGAGTTTGCTGGCCATGCGAGGGCACCGACCCTACGGCGTGGCGCTGTCGTCGCGCCCTGCGGCGGATCGACCAGGTCGCCTGGGGCCGCGGTCGATCGATAACCTGCCGTCTTCGCCTATGACCTCTGCCATCCCGCCGCTCGCCGCCAGTCACATCGCCGGTCCCACGCCGATCGTCGATCCACTCATCTCGGTGCTGATCCCCGTGTACAACGAGGAGGTCACCCTCGAGCAGGTCGTCCGCCGGGTCGCCCAGTTGGACGTGGCGAAGGAGATCCTGATCGTCGACGACGGTTCGAAGGATCGTTCGGTCGAGATCGCCGACCGGCTCGCGGTCGAGTTCAAGTCGGGTCGCACGATCGTCAAGTCGTTGCCGCAGCCCAAGAACATGGGCAAGGGCGCCGCCGTCCGCGCGGGCATCACGGCCAGCGAGGGCGACATCGTCCTGATCCAGGATGCCGATCTCGAGTACGACCCGGGCGATCTCCCGGCCCTGCTGGAGCCGCTCATCACCGGCCACGCCGACGTGGTCTACGGCTCCCGCTTCTCCGGTGGGCAGCCGCAGCGCGCGCATCTCTTCCTGCACTACGTGGGCAACAAGGGCCTCACCCTCATCACGCGGGCGATGTTCAACACGACGCTCAGCGACATGGAGGTCGGCTACAAGGCGTTCCGTGGGGAGCTCGTGCGCAGCCTCAAGCTGCAGAGCAACGACTTCCGTATCGAGCCCGAGCTCACCGCCCGCGTGCTCCGTCGCCACGACATCCGCCTCTACGAGGTGCCGATCTCCTACTTCGGGCGCTCGTTCGACGAGGGCAAGAAGATCACGTGGCGCGACGGCGTGAAGGCGTTGCGTGCGCTGATCAAGTTCCGGTTCGACAAGATCTAGGGCACCTGGGTCGCTCGTGCGACCCCTCCCGTATGATCGCCGCGTGGCCCTGCGACCCGACATCGGCGGCCGTGCGAACCGCCTGAGCGGCGAGATCGACGCCCTCCGCGCCGAGCTCGCCGAGACGCGCGACCAGCTCTCCCGCCGGCAGGAGGAGCACATCGCGGAGATGCAGCACCTCCACAACGTCCGCACCGTGCAGCTCGAGGCGCTGAAGGCGGGCCAGGCACGGCTCTTGGAGGCCGTGCGCGCCGCGACCGACGATGACGCGGGCTCGCGCGCCCGCCTCGCCGCGCTGCGCGCCAGCCCGGCGTACGAGGCCGCCTTCACGGTTCCCGAGCCGCTCGTCTCGATCGTGATGCCCACCTACGACGAGATCGCCGGGCTCACCGAACGCTCCGTGCCCTCCGCGCTCGCGCAGACCTATCCCAACGTCGAGGTGATCGTCGTCGGCGACCATGCGGCTCCGGAGACGGGCGCCGCGCTAGCCGAGATCGACGACCCCCGGCTCCACTACGAGAACCTCGCCGTCCGTGGCCCGTACTCCGAGGAGCCCAAGACCTTCTGGTACACGGCCGGCACCTACGCGCTCAACCGTGCCATGGCACTCGCACGCGGCCAGTGGATCGCGGTGCTCAACGACGACGACGCCCATCACCCCGAGTTCGTGGAGCGCCTGCTCGCGCACGCCCGCGCCGAGCACGCCGAGGTCGCCTACGGCAAGCTGCTGCACCGCGAGCCGGAGAAGGACGACTGGGAGCTCGGGAGCTTCCCGCCCACGAACCACGCGTTCGGCTGGCAGATGGCGATCCAGCACGCGGGCCTGCGGATGTTCGAGTACGAGCTGCACGCCCCGGTCTACGACGAGCCCGGTGACTGGCACCGTGCGTTCCGTATGCTGCGCGCCGGCGTGCGGTTCTCCATGCTCGATGCCGTCGTCGGCGACTACTACCCCTCCACGCTCTGGAAGGGTCGGCGCACGTGATCCGGTTCCAGCGGCCCCAGCTCCCCGCCGTCGCGGCCATCGCCGCCTACTACCAGCGGGCCGAGGACGCCCGCTGGTATTCGAACTTCGGCCCGTGCCACGCGCAGCTGGTCGAGCGGCTCGAGCAGCGCCTCGGCGGCGGCCTGCACGCCGTGCCGGTCGCGAACTGCACGCTCGGGATCAGCCTCGCGCTCGTCGCCGCCACCGGCCTCGCACCGGGCGACCGCGAGACGGCCGGCCGCGAGGTGATCGTCCCCTCCTATACCTTCGCGGCGACGGCCACCGCGATCGTCTGGGCCGGGCTCACGCCGGTCTTCGTCGACGTGGATCCCGGCCACTGGTCGATGGATCCGGCCGCCCTCGAGCAGGCGCTGCAGGAGCGCGGCGATCGCGTCGCCGCCGTCATGGCCTGCACCACCTTCGGCAGCCCGCCGCCGGTCGCCGTCTCGCAGGCCTGGGAGCGGCTCGCCGCCGACGCTGGCGTTCCGCTGCTGATCGACTCGGCCGCCGGCTTCGGTGCGCTCGACGCCGCCGGTCGCGCCGCCGGCCATCTCGGCGACGTGGAGATCTTCTCGTGGCATGCGACCAAGCCGTTCGCGATCGGTGAGGGCGGGCTCCTGTGCACCGCCGACGCCGCGCTGGCCGAACGCCTGAACCGCCTGGCCAACTTCGGCTTCGAGGACGGCGTGGTGACCGGTGCGCCGGGCATGAACGCCAAGCTCGCCGAGTGGCCGGCGGCGACGGCGCTCGCGGTGCTCGACGACTTCGACGACGTCTTGGAAGCCCGCCGCGACGCCGCGACCCGCCTGCGCACCGCCCTGGCCGGTACCGGCCTCACGTTCCAGGAGCTCGACTCCCAGCCGGCGTGGCAGTTCCTGGCCGCCCTCGCCCCCGCCGGTACGTCGCGCGACGACATCGTCGCCGTTACCGCCGAGCACGGGGTCGAGGTCCGCAGCTACTTTGCCCACCCGCTCCACCGCATGCCGGCCTTCGCCGATGCACCGCGCATCGGTTCGCTGCCGGTGACCGAGGATCTCGCCATCCGCGCGCTCTCGCTGCCGATGGCCAACGACCTCACGGACGCCGAGCACGAGGCCATCGTCTCCGCCGTCCACCGCTCGCTGGCCAGCGTGGGCGCGCGATGAGCGCGTTCTCCGGCAAACGCTTCGGATTCGCCTCGTGCGGGCGGGACGTGACGATCTACGAGCTCGTCCGGATCCTCGGCGCCGACGCGATGCACGTGGGCGACCACGTGATCATCGACGACTTCGTGTTCATTGACGGCCGCGCCGGGATGACGATCGGCGCCCGCGTGCACATCGCCGGGTTCGTCTCGATCATCGGGCAGGGCGAGACGGTCCTGGGAGACTTCTCCTTCATCTCCGCCGGCTCCCGGCTCGTGACCGGGACGGATGCGTTCGACGGCAGCGGCCTCGTGGGGCCGAGCGTGCCGGACGACCTGCGCAACGTGACCCGCGGGCGGATCGAGATCGGTCGCCACGCCGGGCTCGGCAGCAACGTGGTCGTACACCCGGACGTCGTGATCGGCGAGGGCTGCGTCGTCGGGTCCGGCTCCGTCGTCACCAGGAGCCTGCCGCCGTGGACCGTCTGCGTCGGCTCGCCGGCCAGACCGGTCAAGGACCGGCCGAGCGAACGGATCCTCGCGCTCGAGGCCGACCTCCTCGGGCGGGACGAGTGAGCCAGGAGGCGTTCGCGCGCGACTACGGCGCGCCCGTCGCCGACCCGCTCGCGCCGCGGCCCGAGCTGCGGTGGTCGTCCCGCGGCGCC
>JAURVW010000975.1 GCA_030655275.1 Solirubrobacteraceae bacterium | reverse complement strand
CGAACACCCGCGCGTTCGGCGCCTCGTCGAAGTCGAACGACATCGCCTCCACGCCCCACGACTGCAGCGGATCCTCACCGTCGCTCGCGACGGCGACCACGAGCTCGGCCTCGGCGCGCCCCATGCGCCCCAGCACGTACTCGCGCAGCACCCGGTCACCGTCGTTCCACCAGCGCGCTCGCTGGGACAGGCTCGTGGCGTCGTCGATGTCGTCGAGCACCTTGGCGGCTGCGCGGCGGACGTCGTCGTCGAGCGACCGGTCCTCGAGCGCGGCGATCAGTGGAGCGATGGCGCGGTGGTCGTGGAGCTGGCGAAGGGTCTTGAAGGCCTCGGTGCGTTCCTCCTCGGGCGCACCGGCGCCGAGGGCGAGTTCGAGCAGCGCGGCCGTGGCACTGCGGTCCTCGACCTCGCGGATGCGGTCGTGATCGAGGTCCGAGGCCATCGATCCACTGTATTGCCGCATCTGTGCGGAGCATCCTCACAGTGCGTTTCGTAACGCTTTCGTTACGGTTGCCGATAGTTGGTTCGTAGGAGTTTCGTAACCATGCCCACCAGACGCTTCAGCCCCACCCCCTCCCCCGATCCCGCACCTGAGTCGTGCGCCGCGATCCCGTCTGGCGTCTAACGGATGCCGCCCCGGTTCTTCAAGCACGGCGAGCTGCCGCTCGTCCTCCTGGCACTGCTCTCCGAGACTCCACGGCACGGCTACGAGATCATGGCCGAGCTCACGCGCCTGTTCCCGAAGTACCGCGCGTCGCCCGGCAGCATCTATCCGGCGATCGAAGCGCTCCAGACCGAGGGGCTGCTCGAGGGCCGGCCCGTCGCCGGGAAGATCGTCTACCGCACGACGAGCCTCGGCGACCAGGCCCTTCAGGATCGCGGCGACACGCTCGCCTCACTCGAGCTGCGCCACCACGTGACCTTCGGCGGGGAGTCGCTCGACGCACTCCTGACTCGCTTCAAGGCGCGACTACTGCCACTCTCGGGGCACGTGGACGACGCCGAGGTGTCCGCGGTGCTCAACCGCGCCGCCCTCGAGATCGAACTCCTGAACGCACTTGCGCGTCCCACCAAGCAGAGGAAGCACCATGCACGATGACCCATTCGCACGCGCGGTCGAACGCGCCAAGGCCACCGAACGGGCCGACGCCGAGGCCCGCCGGCAGAACATCAAGCGCGAGGTCGGCGGCTACGTGTCGCGCGGAGCTCGCACGGCCCTTCGGATCCACGCGTCCGTGTTCGTGGCCGTGAACCTGCTGCTCGTGATCATCTGGGCGACCGCGACGCCCGGCTACCCGTGGTTCCACTACCCGTTCTTCGGCTGGGGCATCGGACTCGTCGCCCACTACGCTGCCACCTCCGACTTCACCGGTGGCGGGCGTCGCCGCGGTGCCTCGAGCCGCGGTTCCGTCGCCCAGCAGCCTGCGCCCGCACCGGTCTCGCCGGCCCCCGCGCCTGCCCCAGCGCCCGTGGCCACGGCTCCGTCGACGGGCGGATCGACGTCGGACGAGCTGTCGCGCCTGTCGGAGCTGCACCGCTCCGGCGTCCTCACCGACAAGGAGTTCAAGGCCGCAAAGGCCAAGCTCCTCGGTTAGGGACGCGGGTCGAACGAACGGCCCACGTCAGAACGAACGCTCCGTGGGCCCGACGGAGCGAAAACCCCCGGGCCCGGAGCCCGGGTGACGATCACGCGTCGTGCAACGTCCGCGCGAGCACGTCTGCCTGCGTGACCTCTGCCTGCGCGAGGCGCTCGCGGCCCTCGTCGGTGATGCACGCGAAGATCCCGCGGCGATCGTCGGAACACGTGCGGCGATGCACGAGGCCCTCGTCGTGGAGGCGGCCGATCAGACGCGAGAGCGCGCTCTGACTCATGTGGATGTCGTCGACGAGCTGCTGGAGCCGGCAGCCGTCGCCGTCCTTCTCCGCGAGCCGCGAGAGCGCCTCGAACTCCGTGACCGACAGGCGATGGTCGCGCTGGAGCTCACGCTCGAGCGCGGCGTTCACCCGTGCGTGCCTCGCGAGGAGGTCGCGCCATTCGCTGGCCAGGGAGACATCGGTGTTCGGCATTGCAAAGGACATCGTAGCGCAGGATGCATGCATGCGCGTTCAATGCATGTCGTTGCAATGTATGCGCATGCATGTATAGTCCTCGCCCATGACCTCTTCGCAGACCCTCCGCGAGCCCGCCGAGCCCCCGGCGACCGCTCCCGAGCACATCACGAGCGAGCGCTTCGATCGCAGGGCCTGGGCCCTGCTGCTCGTCGTGTGCGGCGCCGTGTTCCTCGACGGACTCGACATCTCGATGGTCGGCGTCGCACTTCCGTCGATCGACGCCGACCTCTCCCTCTCCACCACGAGCCTGCAGTGGATCGTCTCGGGCTACGTGCTCGGTTACGGTGGCTTCCTGCTCCTCGGCGGCCGTGCCGCCGACCTGCTCGGGCGCCGCCGCGTGTTCATCGCGGCCCTCGTGCTCTTCGCGACGGCGTCGCTCCTGGGCGGCCTCGTGAACGACGGCACCGTGCTGATCGCCACGCGCTTCCTCAAGGGCATCGCCGCCGCGTTCACCGCACCCGCGGCGCTCTCGATCGTCACGACGACCTTCGCCGAGGGGCCGGCCCGCAACCGCGCGCTCGCGATCTATGCGGCGACCGGCGCCACCGGCTTCTCAAGCGGCCTGATCTTCGGCGGCGCACTCACGGAGCTCGGCTGGCGGCTCACCTTCTTCGTCCCGGTGATCCTCACCGCGGGCCTGATCGCGCTCGCCATCAAGTACGTCCCGAACCACCCGTCGGACGATCGCGCCGGTCGCACGATGGACCTTCCCGGCGCGGCGCTCGTCACCTCGACGATGCTGCTGGCGGTCTTCACGATCGTCCAGGCTCCCGAGGCCGGCTGGGGCTCGATCCGCACGATCGGATCGCTCTTCGCCGTCGTCGTGCTCGGTTGGGCGTTCCTGCAGGTCGAGCACCGCACCAGCCACCCGCTCGTGCGCCTGGGCATCTTCCGTTCGCCGCGTCTGCGGCGGGCGAACCTCACCGCGATGACGGTCTTCGGCGCCTGGATCGCGTTCCAGTTCGTCGGCACGCTCTACATGCAGCAGCTCCGCGGCTGGTCGGCGTTCGAGATGGCCGGGGCCTTTCTGCCCACCGGACTGCTCGTCGCCTTCGGCTCGCCGCAGTCCGGAAAGCTCGTCGGCCGGTACGGCTCGGGCCCGGTGATCGCCTCCGGCATGGTCGCGTTCGTCGCGGCCTACCTGCTCGCGACCGGCATCTCGGCCGACTCGAACTACTTCACGTCGTTCCTGCCGACCATGATCCTCGGCGGCCTCGGCTTCATGCTCACGTTCGGCCCGCTCAACATGGCGGCGACGGAGGGCATCGCCGATGAGGAGCAGGGACTCGCATCCGGGCTGCTCTTCACCTCGCTGCAGTTCGGCGGCGCCGTCGCCCTGGCGATCGCGACCGCGGCGATGGCCGGCGCGACCGCCGGTTCCTCGGCGCCCGTCGGCTCGGTCGAGGCGACGATGGACGGCTTCCACGCCGCCCTGGTCGTCTCGGTCGTGGTGTCGATCGCCGGCCTGGTGATCGCCTCCAGCGGCCTGATCGCACCAGCACTCGAGCGCCGCGGTTGGCGAACCGCACCCACCACCCAAGACGAACGTGGCCTCGTCGCCACGGAGGATCACCGATGAGCACGATGACTGCACCCGCTCGACGCTCGGCCATGGCCGCCTACGCGGCCGCCACCGGCGACGAGTCGCCCCAGCCGGGCCGCATGGGAGGCGCCGACAGCGAGCGGCTTCAGCGCCGCCGCGACCGTCGCATCGCGGCGGCGGCCGAAGCCGGCTGGCTGCTCGCCCTGCGCTAGCCGGGGCGCCAAGACCTGCGGTAGGGGGCGCCTCCGCAGCGAGCTGAGGGCGGCGCCGGTCGGCGTCGCCCTCACCAGCTCGCCGCGGCCGCGTGCGACACCTGCCCGATAGACCACCAACTGGGTGCGCGTTTCCGCTGCTGAGCAGCGGAAACGCGAACCTGGTTGTAGGTGTATCGGCCCGCCGACCGGAGCGACGGCGATACTTCCCCGGTGCCGACGCCGCCGCTCGACTTCGCCGGTCTGCCCCAGACTCCCGGCGTCTACCGGTTCCGCGACGCCGCGGGCCGCGCGCTCTACATCGGACGCGCCGTCGATCTCCGGCGGCGCGTGCGCTCGTACTGGGGCAGCCAGAAGGGCCGTCCCAGGATGCGCCGGATGGTGCCGCAGATCGTGGCGGTGGAGGTGGTGGAGTGCGCCTCCGAACACGAGGCAGCGTGGCTGGAGCGCAACCTGCTCGAACAGAGCAAGCCGCGCTGGAACCGCGCGCGCGGCGGGCTGGAGACGCCCGTCTACCTGAGACTCGACCCTGCCCCGAAGGCGCCGTCGCTCACCGTCGTGCACGACGTGCTCGACGAGCTCACCCACTTCGGTCCGTACCTCGGTGGTACGCGCGTCCGTACCGCGGTTACGGCGCTCGGATTCCTCTATCCGCTTGCGTACGCCGGCGACGGCCTCACGGGCGCTGCGCAGGCGATGGCGACGGCGCGCAGCGTCACGCCCGCCGACCACGCCGATCTCCTGCAGACCGTCACCGCGATCCTTGCTCGCGATCCGCTCGCGGCGGCGCAGGCGCGCCTCTCGCTCGAGACGCGCCGCGACCGGGCCGCGAAGGCGCTCGAGTTCGAGCTCGCCGGCCGGATCCAGGAGCAGATCGAGGCCGTCGGGTGGCTCGCGAGCACGCAGCGGGTCACGGTGCCCGAGCCGCTCGATGCAAACGCCGCGGGCTGGGCCGACGGCGTGCTCGTGGAGTTCGCGATGAAGGCCGGCCGGATCCGTACCTGGAAGCAGAGTGCCTCGACGCGTGAGGCGGCAATGAAGAAATTGGCGGCAACGCCAGAGACCTGGGCCGACTTCGCGACCCGCAACGCCGAGCTCGCCGCCCGGATCTCGTCACTGCACGTCGTCTGAACGGCACGCGCTCCGAGCGCTCGGCGAAACGTCCGCGCGCTCAATCGCTGGTCGCTTCGTTGGCGCACAAGTGATACACCCTGTTGCAATGCGCCACATCCTGTCGATCGTTCGCCAGCAAGCTCTCGGCTTCGTTGCCCTCTGCGTTGCCCTGAGCGGGACGGCCTATGCCGCAGCCGCGCTCCAGGCCAACTCGGTCACGTCGTCGACGGTCAAGAACTCGAGCCTCACCTCGGCCGACATCAAGAACGGCACGCTCCTCAAACAGGACTTCAAGGCCGGGCAGCTTCCGACCGGCGGCCTGGGCGCGGCGGGCGCCGCCGGCTCGAAGGGCGACCCGGGCACCAACGGCACGAACGGCATCAACGGCACGAACGGATTGAACGGGGCGGCGGGCGCCGTCGGCGCGACCGGGCCCACGGGCGCAACTGGCCCCACGGGCGCAACCGGGCCGACCGGAGCTACGGGCTCGACTCGCGCCTACGCCCGCATCGACGGAGCGACGACGCCTTCGATTCGCAGCACGCCTTCCGCCTTCAACATCAGCTCGGTCACCCGGGTCGCCGGGATCGGAGGGCAGCAGGTGTATTGCATCGTCGCCGCAGGCGGCCTCACGCCGGCCAACGCCGTCATGCTCGCCACGCCCGACATCGACGACACCGCCCTCAACGGGGCCGGCGAGACCGTGCAGGTCGACGGTGGCGGCGATCCGTCCTGCCCGGCGGGGGCGTTCGTCGTGCGCACGTTCGACAAGAACGGCGACAACAGCCAGGCCAGCTTCATCGTGATGGTGGCGTAGGCGGAGCCCGCCACCGCAGGGACCGGCCAGGTCGATACCGTCCGGCGCGTGCTCGAAGCCCTCGGCATCCTCGTCGTCCTCGCCGTGCTCATCGGCGTGTGGGTGGCCGCCATGTACAACCGGCTGCGCGCCCTGCAGTACGCGTGCGCGGACGCGTGGTCGCTCGTCGACGTGCAGCTGCAGCGCCGGGCCGACCTCGTGCCGAACCTCGTTGCCACCGTGCGGGCGTACGCGGCTCACGAGCGGTCGATCCTCGAAGCGGTGACGGCGGCGCGGGCCCAGGCCGATCCGATGCACGAGCCGTCGGTCGCCCATGCTCGAGCCGAGGTGCAGCTCAGCGCCGCGATCGCGCGGACGGTCGCCCTGCGCGAGCAGTACCCGCAGCTCGCCGCCGCGACGAACTTCACGCAGCTGCAGCGCACGCTCGCCGACCTCGAGAACGAGATCGCGGCGTCCCGCGAGATCTACAACGGCAACGTCGCCGCCTACCGCGACCGGCTGGGGCAGTGGCCGTCGTCGATGGTCGCGAAGCAGTACCGGTTCGAGGACCGTCCGCTGTTCCAGCTCGAGCTCGCGATCGAGCGTGCGCCGTCGACGGTCGTCCT
>JAURVW010000957.1 GCA_030655275.1 Solirubrobacteraceae bacterium | reverse complement strand
CGGGTTCGCGAGGTGCGCAGCGTTGACCGACCAGTCGAAGCTGTCGCCATAGTCCTTGATCGCTGCGCCGCGCAGCATCGTGATGTGGACGCTGTCCCTCCAGAACTGGACCTGCGCATGGACCATCGGCGTGGTCCATTCGTGGCTGGTCCGCAGCAGCGTGTGCGGGAGCGCGGTGCAGGTCTCGTCCTGAAGCTGGTCGGGCGCGGCGAGGTCGACCGTGAGTTCGCGATACAGGTCGAGCCGTTCCGTGCCCGGTTGCGCTGCGTAGATCGAGACCTGGACCTCGCCGAGCGTCGCGCCGGTGCGGATGCCGAGTTCCTCGAAGCGGCTGTCGCCCTTTTCCGGCACGTGCAGGTCGAAGCTCGCGACCCAGAAGCGGCCCTTGCGCTCGACCCGGCAACTGGAGAGCGCCGGCACGAAATCGACCGCGTGCGACTTGACGAACCAGCGCGTCGCCAAGCCCCCGGGCGGCACTTCACCGACCTCGACTTCGCCGATCGCGAGGTTCTTCCTGCCCGCGCGCGAGACGCCCAGGCGCAGCACGTAACCGGTGTCGGGCTGCGGCCGCTCGACCTCGGCCCTGGCGCGTTCGCCGGCGGCGGCCTGCGGATCGAATTCATGCGCAGTGGCGACGAACTCGCGCGGTGGTGCCGGCGCCGCGGCGGGCGTGGTCGACGCGGCTGACTCGGCCGGCGCTTCGGCCACCGACGGCTCGGCGCCGACGATCTCCGGGACCGCGTCGATCCGGAATGCGGGCGCCTTGCGCTCGAGGTACTGCGCCAGGTCGAAGGCGTCGACGCGGCCGGCCTCGATCAGCACGATGTCGCCGGTCGACAGCCGACCGCGCGTGCCGAGCGATTCGTCCAGCCAGGCCGGGCCGTAGCTGCCGCGGGCCCAGCTGATATCGGCGGGCTTGAAGTAGCGCAGGAAGAGCGGTTCGAGCGCCGGATTCAGGACGCCGAATCGGATCAGCTCACGCAGGTAGTGCGCGTAGTCCGGGCCGAGGTCGTCGCGCGCCAGGTCGACCACCG
>JAURVW010000956.1 GCA_030655275.1 Solirubrobacteraceae bacterium | reverse complement strand
GCGGGAGAGGAGCGGGTCGAGGGCGCCGCCGTCGCCCGCCTCCCAGAGCTGGTCGGTCAGGTCGACGCGCTGCACGCCGCGCGGGGCCGCCTCGACGAGGACGCCGAGCACGTGCGCGAGCCGCCCGCGCAGCACCTGGGGCGCCTCGGTGCCACGCACCACCTCGACGGCGCCGAGCACGCGGATCTGCACCACCGGATCAGCGGGGGCCAGCCGCGAGACGGAGGTGACAGCGTCCACCCGTGCAGCCTAGACCGGCCGGCCTCGCCGGGCCAGGAACCGGCGCCGCGGCACCCCTGATCGGCCGAGGTGATCAGGGGTGTGTCGGGCGGTCAGCCGCAGACGTCGAGGGCCGTCGTGATCGTGCGCTGCTTCGTGAGCGTCTTGCCCTTCTTCTTGAACCGGTGCGTGATCGTGGCCTTGGCAGGCAACGAGGCTCCGGCCGCCGACGACGCCGGGACCGTGAGCGTCGCGGTGTACGGCTTCTTCGTATCGGTGACCTTCGCCTTGCCGAGGCCGAAGACGACCTTCGTCACCTGGCCGGTGCCCTGCCCGCCGACGGTCAGCGTCGTCTTGGCACCTGGGAGCACGCAGCTGCCCTCCAGGTTGAGGCCGGTGGTGAACCCGTCCTTGGTCACGCTCACGGTGCGCCGGGGGGCCGTCGCGTCGCGGACGGCCGTCGTGGAGGCCGCGACGATGGCGCCACTGCGGGTCCAGACGGCAAGACCGTTGCCGGCGTCGTCGCGGGCGACGTTCAGGTCGAAGAAGATCTCGTCGGAGACCGCGATCGTCCTGGTCTCCCAGCGCTGGCCGTCGTCGGACGTCGACACGCGCAGCCCGGTCCCGTTCTCGCGATACCCGACGACGAGCTTGCCGCCCGGCGACATGTACGCGTCGTCGAGGTAGGTGGTGGTCGCGGCCTCGTTGGGGTTGACGATCGTCGCGTCGCCCCACTCCGAGCCGCTCCACTCGCGGGCCACGAGCCGCCCGTCGGACTTGCGGTTGTAGGTCATGAACGTGCTGTTCTCGCCGCCTGCGATGGTCACGTCGCTGCCGCCGTCGACGATCGTCGGCGGGCTCCAGGAGGCCTGGTTGCCGAGGTCCGCGTTCGGGCCGGTCGACCACGAGTACACGTTCTCGGCCGTGTCGCTCGCGGCGATCGTCCGGGCCCCGAACGGCGCGATGCGCGTGCCGCCGCTGAAGTTGAAGTTCGGCACGCCTCCGGTGTCGAGGGTCGAAGCCGACTCGTCCGTCGCGCCGCTGCCGTCGATCGCGGCGGAGAACGCGAAGAGCGCCGTGTTGGACGAGGCGAACCCGAGCGTGCCGGGCTTCGGTCCCAGGAGCGGACGCGATGGATCCGTGCCCGTACCGCGCTGGTGGATCTGGACCGGCCCGGTGAAGGTGGTGCCGTCGTCGGTCGAGGTCCACACCCAGGCGTGGTTCGTGACCGTCTGCGGGGTGTCGATGAGGTAGTTCTGCATCGCGAGGTAGAGCGTGCCGCTGGCCGGGTCGCGCACGATCCACGGCACCTCGGGATACGCCTCGCCGGTCGTGCCGGAGAACGGTACGAGCGTGCGCTTGGCGCAGCCGACGCCCGTCGGCTTGAGCGTCGCGCTCGTCACCTGGCAGTAGGTGATGAGCTTGGAGCCCTCGTCGTTGTAGACCACGTGGAAGGTGCCGTTCGTTCCCGCCGTGACGGTGCCCTTGCCCTGACTCACGTTGCCGAGGATCGTCGGGGTACCGGCCGTCGCCGTCGGCGCCGCGACGGTGATCAGTCCCAGGGCCGCGCACGCGAGCACGCGCCCGGGTCGAAGGCGGCGGAGATGGTGCGAACGTGGTCCCATGGCGTGAGCCAACCACGCGCCCCTTGCACCAACCTTGCACCGGGCTGCATGCGCGGTAGCGTCCCGCGCGTGACGACCACCACGACGACGCCCCGCGACACGATCCTCGCCTACCTCGACGCCCTGTTGGAGCCGGCGAAGTACGCCGACTACGGGCCGAACGGCCTGCAGGTGCCCGGTGCGGACGAGGTCAGGACGGTCGTGACCGGCGTGAGTGCCAATCGCGCACTCATCGAGACGGCCGTCGCGCTCGACGCCGATCTGCTGCTCGTGCACCACGGCCTGTTCTGGGGCGCCAAGCAGACGGGCATCGACCACCTCATGGCGGGCCGGCTCCGCCCGCTTTTCAAGCACGACATCAGCCTCGTCGCCTACCACCTGCCGCTCGACGGCCACACCGAGGTGGGCAACAACGCGTTGATCGCCGACGGGCTCGAGCTCACCGGCCGCAGTACCTTCGCCGAGCACGGCGGACAGCCGCTCGGGATCGCCGGCACCCTGCCCGGCGACGGCCTCGAACCGGACGAACTGGCCGCGCAGGTCGGGTCGCTCTGCCAGACCCCGCTCACGTTCTTCCATGGCCCCGAGCGGATCCGTACGGTCGGGATCGTCTCCGGTGGCGCCGCCGACGACATCCACGTCGCCGCCGCCCTCGGCCTCGACGCCTTCATCACCGGCGAGCCGGAGGAGCGCTCCCAGGGCGCCGCCGAGGAGGAGGGCATCCACTTCCTCGCCGCCGGTCACCATGCGACGGAGCGCTTCGGCGTGCGCCGCCTCGGCGACCTCCTCGCCCACGAGTTCGGCGTCGCCCATCACTTCGTCGACATCGAGAACCCGGTCTAGGCGACCGGCCCCGGCGCCTCGCGCGTCGCGCCGGTACCTCGCGCCCGCGTCGATCGAGATCGGCGCCCGCCCCTACGAGCGGTAGTGCCCGCGAATGGCGATCACGCGCAACACCGTGCCATCGGCGGTGCGCTCCGTCACCCGCACGGCGCCCGAGCCCCTCGGCAGGTCGAGCACCCAGAAGCCTCGCTCGGGCGTGATCCGGTGCGGGACCCCCGCCAGGCGCTCGGGGCGACGGCCCGTGATGGTGAGGTGGTCGGCGCGCGGGCTGGCCAGCCCGGTGTAGCGAGGGCCGATCGACCCCAGCAGGCCGTAAGGAACCTTGCGATTCCACGACCGCACGGCCCCCGGCCAGAACGACATGGAAGTGCCACCGCCGCCACAGCGAGGGCCACCGGGACGGCATGGACCGAACGTCGTCATCACGGCGAGCTTCTGGACGTCCGGTGCCACGTCGACCGCAGCCGCCAGCCCTCGTAGCGCGGCACGCAGCACGCCCGGGCGTTCCCCGGCCAGCTCCCGCACCCGCGCCTCCCGCAGCGCCGAGCAGGCGTCGGGGTCCCGAACCGCCCCGAACCAGCCGCGTCCCTGCTGTACGTAGACGAGGACCCATCGTCCCCCGCCCATGTCGAGTGCGTGCGAGGTCCCGCGGACGAGCGGACCGTCGGTGCGGAACGTGCGCAGGAGCTGACGGGTCATGCGGGCTTCGCGAGCCGACGCGGGCGCGGTGATCCAAGGCAGCGCCGTCTGCACGGCCGGCAGCACGGCGGCGTCGGTGTAGACGAGCTTGGTGTCGGTGCGCGGCGCGGTCATGGCCCTGCAGACCGGCCTCGTCCGCGTCTCCTCCTGCGCACGGAAGGAGATCCGCTCGCCTCGGTCCTTGTCGCCGGGCCTCGTGAGTGAGGTCGCCGCAAGGGCGCCGCCGCTGAGCGTGAGCCCTGCGGCCGCGATCGCCAGGAGCGGCGTGCGGCGCAGGAGACGCCGTCGCCCACGGGCCGGGCCCGGTGCGCTGCCCCGTTGCTCGCGCACCCGGCTTCGCAACTGGCGTTCGAGATCGTCGAACGGATCGGTCGTCATCGTCCCTCCTCCAGCCCGGCGCGTAGCGCCGTGAGTCCTCGGTGCACGCGTTGGCGCACCACCTGTTCCGAGCAGCCGAGCGCGGCGGCGATCGCCTCGTAGGAGGCCTCGTCGACCACCCGCGCGAGCAGGGGCGTACGGATCGTCTCCGACAGCTCCGCCAGCGCGGCGTCCAAGGCCCCGTCGCCGCGGCCGGCTCGCTCCTCCACGCGCTCGAGGGCTTCGTCGGTCAGCACGACGGGTTCGAGCGCCAGGCGGAGCCGCGCCTCGTCCTCGACCCGCCCGCGGCGCAGGCTCTCCCGGAGTTTGTTGCGTGCGATGCCGTAGATCCAACCCACGGCCGGCCCGTCCTCCGCATAGCTGTCCGCGCCGGTCACGATGGCGGCGAAGGTCTCGGCGGCGAGGTCGAACGCCACCTCCGGTGTGGGAACCCGCCGCCGGAAGAAGGCGATCACCCCGTCGAGATGCCGCCGGTAGAGGACGGAGAACGCATCGTCGTCGCCGACGGCGATGCGACCGAGCAGCTCGGCATCGGAGATCGTTCGGCGCCCCATCACCAGCATCGTTGCGCGGCACCACGTCGCTGTGACATCCGTGCCCGTCGGCAGCCCGCAGCCCCACCTCCGCGCGCTCCCGGGTGACCCCGGTCACGGTAGGATCGAGCCCAGCATCGCCGCGTCCCCGGGGCCCAGGCCCGTCGCGTCGACCCCGCTCCACGGATCCAGAGGTTCTCACCCGCATGACCACACCGCTCGGCACCGGCTCCTCGACCATCGCCGACCTGCTCCCCAAGGCGGCGGCGCAGTTCGGAGACCAGTCCGCGACGTCGTTCAAGAACGGCGACGCCTGGCAGCAGAACAGCTACGGCGAGCTGCTCTCGGAGTCGGAGGCGGTCGGTCGCGGCCTCATCGCGCTCGGCCTGGAGCCCAAGGAGCGCGTCTGCATCCTCGCCAACACCCGTCGCGAGTGGACCATCGCCGACCTCGGCGGCGCCGCTGCCGGCCTCATCGTCGTCCCGATCTACCAGACGAACTCGCCGAAGGAATGCCAGTGGGTCGTGAGCGACTCCGGTGCCACGGCCATCTTCGTCGAGAACGCCGAGCAGGCCGCGAAGATCGCCGCCGTGCGCGCCGAACTCCCCACGCTCGAGCACGTGATCGTCCTCGTCGGCGAGGCCGAGGGTGCGATCACCCTGGCCGAGCTCGTCGCGAAGGGCGAGTCGGTCGACGTCTCCGAGCTGCACGCGCGCACCGAGGCGGTCCAGCCGGCCGACGACTACACGATCATCTACACGTCCGGCACCACCGGCCCGCCGAAGGGCTGCGTCCTCACGCACGCCAACTACCGCGCGATCGTCGACTCCTCGCTCGAGAGCGGCCTCGTCAGCACCGACGACGTCAGCGGCGACAACGACGTCGCCTACCTCTTCCTCCCGCTCGCGCACTCCTTCGCGCGCCTCATCCAGCTCGCCGTCCTCGACGCCGGCGGCGTGATCGCCTACTACGGCGGCGACACGAAGGCCGTCATCGGCGAGATCCAGGAGGTCAAGCCGGCGCTGCTCCCGAGCGTCCCCCGCATCTTCGAGAAGCTCTACACGGTCGCCCTCCAGATGGCCGGCGAGGAGACCGTCGCGAAGGCGACCGACGTCGGCCTCAAGGTGCAGGCGCTCCAGGCGGCCGGGCAGGAGATCCCCGCCGAGCTGCAGGCCGGCTACGACGAGCTCGAAGGCCGTCTCTACGGCCTGGTCCGCGGGCTCTTCGGCGGCAAGCTGCGCCGCGCGATCACCGGTGCCGCGCCGCTCGGCGTCGACGTGATCTCGTTCTTCACGGCCTGCGGCATCCCGCTGATGCAGGGCTACGGCATGACGGAGACCGCCACGGCGACCTCCTGCAACACGCCCGACGCCAACAAGCTCGGCTCCGTCGGCAAGCCCCTCCCGGGCGTCGAGGCGAAGCTCGGCGACGACGGCGAG
>JAURVW010000958.1 GCA_030655275.1 Solirubrobacteraceae bacterium | reverse complement strand
TCGGCGTCGGCTCGGGAGTCGGAGTCGGGGTCGCCGTCGGAGCGGGAGTCGGCTCAGGCGTCGGCGTCGGTGCGGGCGTCGGCGTCGGCTCGGGCGTCGGGGTCGGCGTCGGCTCGGGAGTGGGCGTCGGCGTCGGCGTGGGCGTGGGCGTGGGCGTCGGCGTGGGCGTCGGCGTCGGCGTGGGCGTGGGCGTCGGCTCGGGGGTCGGGGTCGGAGTCGGAGCGGGCGTCCGGTCGAGGACGACGGTGCGCGACGGGCTCACGGCCTCGTTGCCGGCGAGGTCGACCTGTCGAACGTGCACGCCGTAGGTGCCGTCGGTGTCGGGCAGGGTGACGGTCGCCGAGGAGCCGGAGATGACGGCGATGCTGTCGACGATCGTGGCGCCGTCGGTGACCTCGACGAAGACCGTTGCCGCGTCGGAGGCCCGGGTGAAGGTGACGCCGCGGCTCCGGGAGGCGACCGAGCCGGTCACGTCCGGCGCGGGGCCCGCATCGGGCGCGTCCTGGTCGAGGACGGCGGTCGTCGACGAGCTGCGCGACACGTTGCCGGCGAGGTCGTACTGGGCCACGCGCACGCGGTAGGTGCCGTCGGGGCCCGGCAGCAGGAGCGTGGCGGAGTTGCCGATCGGCACGAGCGCCGTCGTGACGACGTCGTCCGAAGCATCGAGGCCCTCGACGACCGCGAGGACGGTGTCTGGGGCGCGCGTGAACTGCACGGTGCGGACGAGGTTGCGCAGCAGGCCGGTGACGAGCGGAGCCGGGCCGGCCGTGGGGGCCTGCGTGTCGAGCGTGATCGCGGGGCCGGTCGCGGTGCTCACGTTGCCCGCGGCGTCGGTGAGCGTGAGGCGCACGCGGTAGGTGCCGTCGACCGATGGCAGCGTGATCGTGTCGCTCACGCCTGTCACGACGTGGCTCGATCCGACGTTCGCGCCGCCGCCGTCGATGATCTGCGCCTCAACGGTCTGGGCGTCGGACGGTCGGACGAACGTGGCGAGGCGATCGCGGTCGACGCTCGTGCGCGGCTGCACGTCGAGGTCGAGACCGGCGGTCGATGGCGCCACCCGGTCGAGATCCACGCTGGTCGCCGCACTCGTGGAGGAGCCACTGCCGGTGGTGCGCACGAGGCGCACGCCATAGGTGCCGTCGCCGTCCGGAAGCGTGATCGCCTGCGTATTGCCGCTGGCGACGGGCACCGTGGCGACGACGGAGCCGCCGTCGAGGATCTCGACGGTCGCGGTGAGCACGTCGGCGGGGCGGTCGAACGTGACGGTGCGGGCACGCAGGCGGGCGGAGCCGTCGACGACCGGCGGCCCGTTGGGCGGCAGCGCGGGCGCCGTGAAGGTGAGGTCCTGGCTCGTGACGGTGCCGTCGCTGCTCGTCGCCACTGCCCGCAGATGGTAGGACTGCCCGGGCGTGAGTCCGACGAGCGGAAGCGACCACGCCTTGGACCCCGAGCCGGTGACGACGGTGTCCGACGTCGTCGACCCGTACGCCGTGGTCGGGCCGTACTCGAGGTGGACGGAGGTCGGCAGGCCCTTCGGGTCGACGGTGCCCTCGATGCGCACGCCGTTCGTGTCGATCTGCACCGTCGGCGTGCCGAGGCTGCCGGGAGGCGTGAGGCGCGACGTGACGACCTTGACGCGGTCGAAGCTCACGTTGCCGCTGGTCGCCAGGGTGGCGGGCGTGGTGAACGTGGTCTTGAGCTCGAGCTTGTAGACGTGGCCGGCGTGGATCGCCGACGCCGGGATGGTGCCGGCGTTCGTGGCGGTCCAGGTCGCGGCTGCCGTCACCGGGACGGCGGCGGCGATGGTCGTGCGGGACGTCGAGGTGACGTCGACGAGCGTGTAGTCGTAGGTCGCGGCGCCGTTGATGCTGAGGAGCGAAGCCACGTCCGCTTTGCGATCGAACTGGAGCGACGCCGAGGCGACGGCGCTCGGAACCGTGAAGGTCGGAGAGGTCCAGGTGATCTCGCCGGTCGAGTCGAGCCCGAGCAGCGTCGCCGAGGAGCCCCGCAGGAAGCCGTCGCTCGCGCCGCCCGCCCCTCCGGATGCCATCCAGGTCCCTGCGACGGCCGGGCAGGTGACGCCGGGGATGCCGCAGCCACCGTTGGCGATCGTGGCGGTCCAACCCTGGGCCGACGTGGCGACCTCGCTCTCGGGGGCCGACGGGTACGTCTCCGTGACGGCGGCGCTGGCGACCGGCACCCCGAGCAGCAGGATGAAGGACAGGGAAGAGAAGAGGAGGGCGAGGCGGCTGCGCATGCACCCACCGCCTCGGCGCCAGGTCTTACGTGCTGAAGAGCACGCAAGTCATCCGGCACCCTCCCGCTCCGAACCGCCCGAAACACCGTGAACCGGCTGGATCACGGGTCCAAACGCCAGCGCCGACCAGCCATTGGAACGGCCATACGGAAATTGAACGAACGACCGACGAGGAGCCGACGATCGGCCCGGGCCGATCGGACATCGAGCGCCCCCGAGCCGCCCCGCTGACGCTCGATCAGCCTCCGAGGATGCCCTTCGCGCGCGCCTTGGTGAGCCAGCCCTTGAACTCCTGCATCACGAGCTCGAAGAACGCGTCGTCGGCGACGAGATGCGGATCCTGGACGGCGAAGAAATCGGCGTTGTCGATCTCGCGGCCGGTGAGATCGTCGAGGCGCTGCAGGAACGGAAAGTCCTCTTCGCGGCCAACCGCGACGAACTTCAGGAAGGCCGGCAGCCCCGACATCTCGCTCACGATCTTCGCGGTCTCCTTCTTGTCCTGGTTGCCTCCGTCGGTCACGAAGTACACGAAGGTCGGCACGGACGATCCGCGCGTGAGGCCCTCCGCGATCCGCCGAAGCGGATAGGCGTAGCGGGTGGCGCGGAAGATCTTGGGCGTGAGGATCGCGCGGTCGGTCCAGCCGTCGCGGCTCGCGAGCGTGACCGGCTCGGCTTCGTGGAGCGCGGAGTCGAAGAGGTAGGTCTCGATCTCGCCGTTGTCGTCGAAGAGCAGGCCGGCGGCCAGGCAGCGGTCGACGAGCGCCTGGTAGGCCCCGTTCTTGAAGAGCGGGCGCGAGGAGCCCGACACGTCGAGCACGAGGATCACCTCGGCCCGCTCGCCCACGAGCCCCTGGCTCTCGAGCTTCCCGGCGGCGCTGTCGAACGACTTCACCAACGAGATCGAGCCGCTCGCCTCGACCTTCTTGCGCAGGTCGACGATGCGCTGCTTCTCGAGATTGACGGGCGTCGGCGTCGGCGTCGGCGCGGCAGCGGGAGTCGGCGGGGCCGGCGTCCGGACGGGGGCCGCGTCCGCGACCGGTGGCTCGTCGTCGACCGTCACCCCGTGGACCGTGAGGAGCTTCGCGAGACCGTCGGCATAGCCGTCGCCGAGTGCGCGCACCTTCCACACCCCGCCGCGGCGGTAGATCTCGGCCACCTGCAGCGTCGCCACCGGCGGCAGCGACTCCAGGACGACGGTCGCTGCCGGGGCCCCGTCGGCGCTGACCGCGGCCTGCACGCTCCCGGCGCCCTGCACCGTCGGCGCGCCGTCGGCCTGCGCCACGATGAGCACGGTCTCGATCGCGCTCGGCAGCGCCGCCAGGTCGATCGTGACGGTGTCGGCCTGGACGTCGAGTCGGACGGAGCCGCCGGCCGCCTCCGTGTTCGAGAAGAGCACCACGCCGTTGTCGTCGTCGGCCCGACGGCCCTCGTCGAGCAGCAGGGCGATCACGTCGACGTGGGCGGCGCCTCCCGTGACCGCGATCGAGACCCGCGACGCGTTCGGGAGCGGGGCGTTCTGGCCTGGGGCGAGGGTCTGCACGATGGCGCTCCTGGGTGGATCGACGAGGACGAGCGAGGACGGAGAAGGGCGCGGCGGGCGCCGAGACCTAGAGACGCAGCCCGAAGGCGCCCGCGGCGCCGACGAGGGCGTCGGTGATGCGCTCGGCCGCCACTGCGCCGTCGAAGACCTGGTCTCCCTCGGCCAGCCGGTAGGCCACCTCGCCGATCCCGATGATCGCTGCCGACACCGCGGTCTCGATGGCGCTCGCGGCGGGAGGCGGCTGCGGTAGGAACTCGGCGAGCCCGAGGCTCACGAACGAAACGAACCGGCCGAGGCCCTCGCGACGTGCGCCCTCGATCTCGGGCCCGCGACCGAGCGACTCGATGTAGATCAGCTTGCCGCGGCGCGGGTCGTCGGTGATCGACGTGAAGAAGGCCAGGAGTCCGGCGTGGAGGCGACCGCGCATGTCGGCGGGAGCCTCGACGAGCGCGATGGCGATGTCGGCGATGACGTCGTCGGTGGCGCGGAGGTAGACGTCTCGCAGCAATGCCTCGCGGCTGCCGACCGCTTCGTAGAAGGCCCGCTCACCGATCCGCGAGGCCCGGCAGAGGTCGCGGACGCCGGTCTTGTTGAAGCCCTGGTCGGCGAAGAGTTCCAGACCGACCTCGAGCAGCCGGGCGCGGCGCTCGAGCAACCGCTCATCAGCGGTGAGGCCGCCGTACGTGCGACCGGACGGCGGGGCCGGGGAATCGGGCGACTGGTCGCTCACGACCTTGATCCTGCCAGACCCCGCACCGCTCCGCCCAATACGGCAATGACGGTTGCTCGTTCGGTGCGCGCGGCGCGCTACGCCGTGAGCGCGTGCCGACGCGGCAGCAGCGCCGCGACGATCAGCGGGATCGGCGCCGTGATCGCGCCGATGATCGCGAAGGGCCAGAAGCCGTAGCCCTTCGAGCGGGCCACGGTGCCGGTCGCCCAGCCGAACGCGGCCATGATGGCGATGAGGATGAGGAGCTCGATGGGACCGATCATGACCTTCACGCTACGCAGCGAGCTGGTACTCCGAAGGACTCCATGACGGTCGATGTCGGTCACGGCTCCAGGCCCGGCAACCGCCACGCAGGCGGTGCCTCTCGGGCGGCGCTCTCAGGCGCTGGCGCGGTGCAGCAGCTCTTCGTCGAGACGGTCGTTGCGGCGCAGGATGTACTCGCGCGGCACCGCGGGGACGGCCCGCAGCGCCTCGGCTTCGTCGGGCACGATGATCGTGTCGCCGAGGACGAGCTCGCCGTCGTTCCACCAGGCGGCCCGAGCACGGCCGGCGGCCTTCGCGGCGTAGAGCGCCTCGTCGGCGCGGAGCACGAGGGCCGAGACCGACTCGTCGCCCGGGGCGAAGGAACCGATGCCGCTGCTCGTGGTGATCCGAAGCGACTGATCGACGCGCTCGGAGCCCAGGGCCCACGCCACGCGCTCGGCGTAGGAGAGGGCGTCGTGCGGAGCGGCGCCCGGGAGCACGACGGCGAACTCCTCGCCACCGAGACGGGCGACGAGATCCTGCTCGCGGCACTGCGCGGCGAGGATGAGCGCGACCCGGCGCAGGGCATCGTCGCCGACGAGGTGGCCGTGCTGGTCGTTGAAGCGCTTGAAATGGTCGAGGTCGAACATCACGACGCTGATCGGGCGATCGAGTTCGACGCTGTCCTGGATGAGCTGCGCGAAGCGCGGATCGAACCCGCGACGGTTCAGGAGGCCCGTGAGCGGATCGGTGTGCGCGGCGTGCGAGAGCTGCTGGTTGAGACGGATCTCGCGGGTCTGCATGAGCGACACGAGCCCTGCGACGAAGCCGACGCTGAGGGTGGTGCCGATGAAGTAGTCGATCCCGACGGCCCAGGACACGTCTGCGAGGACGAGGGCGGGGATGAAGGTCCCGGCCATGGTCGCGATCGTGGCGGCCAGCGCTCGCGGCGACCAGAAGTACGCGATGAACACCGTCGGCCAGAGGTAGAAGAAGGGCGTGGTCCCGAACTCGTCGGCGGTCGCGAGCATCGCGCTGATGACGGTGACCCCGAGCAGTCCGGCGGCCAGCTGGAGCGTGCGGCTCGGGCGGGAGATCCACAGGAAGATGCCGAGGACGGTCAGGAGGACACCCAGCGAGAACTGCACGGTCCCGGCGACCGTCGACATGCCGAGCGTCGCGACGCCGAGGTACGCCGTGAGCGAGGAGACCAGCGCCATCGTGCCGGCGACGCGCTGCCCGAGGACGACGCGATCGCGGCTGCGAACGGGGTCGCCGGGCGAGGCGGAGATGCGGCGGGGGAAGGCCATTGTCGTTCTGATCGTGCGAACTGGTCACCCACTTGAACGTTCACCGGTCGGTTCCGGCCGTTTTGGGGTCGGTCATTCCACGTCCAAACCGTCCCCCGCCCGTCTGTCCCCCCGTCGTCCGCTTTCGCGGCCCGGGCGCGCATCGTAGATCGGCCGTCACGGCACGGCTCAGGCCGGCGAATCCGACCGAAAAACCGCTCCGGCGCGAAGCTCAGCGACCGGTGGTCGAGAAGTGCTGGTGGTCGATCGGCGCGGTCCAGCGACCGCCCCATTTCCAGCCGCGAGAACCGAAGGCGCGCACGACGAGACTGCCCTCGGTCGCCATCCCGGGCCGCACGTCCGAGCGGTCGAGGACGGGCTTCGATGCGGCGTGCTCGGTGCTGCCGGCGCCGGTCACGTAGGGATTCTCGATCGGGTTGAGGTCGATCGCGCGACCGTAGGCGTGTTCCGACCAGCCCGTGCCACCGGTGACGGCCCGGCAGTTGAACGCGGAGGTGTTGTCGTCGTCGATCGACGTGGAGTCGTCGCCGCCGTAGCGCTGGATCGGGTGCATGCGCCGGATCGGAAAGCCGGCGGCGTAGAGCCCGCGCAGCACGTTTCGCACGCTCGCGGCCCGGGCGCGGTGCACGACGAGGATGCCGTCGTGGGCGCGCCCGTCGAAGCCGACGTGCTTCGCCCGCACGGCGCGCAGGTCACGTAGCCCGACCGGGCAACCCTTCCGCCACACCGACGGCGTCATCGCCTCGCGCTCGGCCGCCGTGAGCGGTTCGATCGTCGCCTTGAACGGCGGGAGGCCCTCGACGGTCTGCACGGTGGTCCCGCCCGCGCGCACGGGGTCGCCGGGGCTGGCTGCGGCGCCAGCGGGCCAGGCCACCGAGGCGCCCAGGGCGAGCGCCGCCAGCGCGCCTGCCGGGCGAAACGCGCGCCGCCCCCGAAGCGCCCCCAGGGGGCCGAACGTCGGAATTCGCCCCCGCCTGGGGGTGAATCTCGACGTTCGGCAGCTGGTGGCCATGGATCCACCGTAGACGCTGCGTCCGCGCCCGCCCTCGCATGGGAGGATCGACCCATGCGCATCTTCGAGAACCTGCAAGCCCTGGGAGCCGCGGTCGGTGAGGAGCTCGGCCAGAGCGACTGGATCCAGGTCGACCAGGCCCGGATCGACGGGTTCGCGGAGGCCACGGGCGACCACCAGTGGATCCACACCGACCCGGAGAAGGCGGCCGCCGGCCCGTTCGGCACGACGATCGCCCACGGCTACCTCACGCTGTCGCTCCTGCCGATGCTCACGTGGCAGTCGTACGAGGTTCAGGGCGTCGCGGGCGCACTGAACTACGGCCTCGACAAGGTGCGGTTCCCGAGCCCGGTGCCGGTCGGTTCGCGCCTGCGCTCCTCAAGCGTGCTCACCTCGTTCGACGAGATCCCGGGCGGCGCCCAGGCCGTCGTCACGTGCACGATCGAGATCGAGGGCGGCACGAAGCCGGCCTGCGTGGCCGCGACGATCGTGCGCTTCTTCGCCTGATCGGGCCGGGCGGCCGGCGGGTCGGTATCCGACCGTGCAACGAACCCGGCGACGACGCGGCGGATTCGGCGTACGTTCTGCAGCATGGCCGCGTCCGATCCCGCCGTTCCGTCCCTCGAGCCCGCGCTGCCGGTGATCCGGCTCGGCGAGCACCGGATCACCAACCCGCCGCCGGGCGAGCCGCCGTTCCTCTCGGCCGCCTCCGGCACCGCCTGGTCGGACGGCCGTCTCTACTCGGTGGGCGACGACCAGGCGAGCGTCGCCGAGTTCACCTTGGAGCAGGCCCCGGTCCTGGAAGCCCTGCGCGGGGGCGTCGACGTGGAGATCCTCCAGCCCGGACTCGCCGAGCGAATCATTCCGGACGTGCTCCCGCTGGATCCCAGCGAGCGTGCGACCATGAAGGCCGACTTCGAGGCGCTCACCGTCGTCCTGCGCCGCGACATCGAGGCCCTCGAGCATCCGGCGCGCGAGGAGATCCTGCGGCGCTTCCCGAGCGGCCTGCTGATGATGTCCGGATCCGGCGGGATGAGCTGGCGGGGCGTACGCCGGTCGACCTGCGTCGTGTACTCGCTCGACGCGCAGGGCCACATCTCGGGCCTGCCCGCGAAGATCTCCCTCGAGGCGCTCCACGAGTCGCTGCAGGCCTGCGACGAGGTCAACGGCGACCTGAACATCGAGGGCATGGCGGTCTACGGGCAGTCGCTGATCCTCTCCCAGCGCGGCAACTCGATCGACGACGACGGGCAGCCCGCCAAGAACCTCCTCATCGACCTCGATCTCGGTGAGGTGCTCGAGTCGCTCTACACCGACCTCTCCGTCGGCGCCCTCGAGCTGCAGGGCACGCGGGAGTACGACCTGGGTTCGCTCCCCGTCGAGCAAGACGGGGAGACGCACCAGGTCAAGATCGACTTCACCGATCTCGACGCCGTCACCGGTGATCCCCACGGCCGACTCGTGTTCACGGCGGCGGGCGAGGGCCCGGACGGCTCACCCGTGCAGAACGTGATCGCCGGCTCCGCGGTCGGCGTGATCTCGGCCGACGGCGAGCTCCTGTCGATCACGCCCCTCGCCGACCGCTCCATCAAGCTCGAGGGCATCGACGCCCGCTACAACCCCACCCTCGGCTCGATCGACCTGCTGCTCGTCAGCGATGCCGACGACCCGGAGATCCCCGCGCCGCTCTTCGCGGCACGCCTCGAGGGCTGAGGGCAGGCCGCAACCACACCGGCGGGAGCGCCGCCCGACGGCCGTTGGAAGGGCTGAGGCTCGGCCCGCCGGGGCTCAGCCGCAGAGCAAGCTCGGCCCGCCGGGGCTCAGCCGCAGAGCAAGCTCGACCCGCCGGGGATCAGCCGAGCAGGCTCGGCAGCGCGGAGAGCAGGTCGAGGCCGGAGGGTGCGCGGCCGGCGGCCGCGTCGCGGTCGAGCTCCTCCTTCGCGGCACTCACGATG
>JAURVW010000953.1 GCA_030655275.1 Solirubrobacteraceae bacterium | reverse complement strand
GCCGCGGCCACGTCTGCACGATCTGGATCGACGATCCGATGAACCTCACGCCCGAGGGCGCGTCGGTGCTGCGCGGCACGATCCGCGAGCACTTCCGGCCGCTGGGCGCCGCCGTCTTCAAGGGCTTCGACGCGTGGTTCGGGGCCGACGTCGTCGTCGCGACCGGCTGGCAGACCGTCTACCCGTCGATGCTCCTGCCGGACTGCGCGGCCCGCGCCTACCTGGTGCAGGACAACGAGCCCGACTTCTACGCCGCCTCCGCCGAGCGCGAGTTCGCGGAGTCGACCTACCGGATGGGTCTGCATGGGATCGCGGCCAGCCCGTGGCTCGCGAGCGAGGTCGTGCGCCGCGGCGGCACGTGCGGCGTCTTCGATCTCACCGCCGATCACGAGCTCTACCGCCCGCGCGCCATGGAGCGGTCCGGCAACACGGTCGCGTTCTACGCCCGGACCGAGACGCCCCGGCGCGGCGTCGCGATCGGCGCGCTCGCCCTCGAAGAGGTCCATCGCCGGCGACCGAACACGCGCATCGTCTCGTTCGGCACGCGCTTTCCGACGAGCGTCGCCGCCCCGACGGAGTCCGCCGGCATCCTGGACTCGGACGGCCTCGCGCGCCTCTACTCCGAGGCGACCGTCGGTCTGTGCCTCTCGCTCACGAACTACTCGCTCATCCCGGGCGAGATGCTCGCGTGCGGCCTGCCGTGCGTCGACGTCGACCACCCCAGCGCCGTCGGCGTGTTCGGTGAGGATGGGCCTGTCGCGTTCGCCAAGCTCGAGGTCGGCGCCATCGCCGACCGCGTGATCTCGCTCCTCGACGACCCCGACGAGCGAGACCGCCGCTCCCGCGACGGCATCGCCTTCATCGCGGGCCGCACCTGGGAGCACGCCGGCCAGCAGGTCGAGACCGAGCTGAGGCGCGCCCTCGAGCTCGCCGGCGCAGCAACGCCCGCCTGAGCGGGCCTTGCGGCAGAGCCCGCGGTCGGCCTACGCCCAGTCGGCGATCTCGCGGATCTGCTTGGCCGGGTTGCCGGCGACGATCCAGCCGGCGGGCACGTCGCGGGCGACGACCGAACCGGCGCCGATCACGGCACCGTCGCCGATCGTGACGCCCTTGAGGATGGTCGCGCCCGCGCCGATCAGCACGTGGTCGCCGATCTCGACTGCGGCGCGCATGGGCTTCTCGCTGCCGTCGAGCTCGGTGAAGCGGTGAAAGTCGGTGTCCATGATCGTCACGCGCCACGAGAGCTCGCAGCGGGCGCCGATCGCGATCGACTCGGTGGCGTTGCAGTGGAAGTGGTCGCCGATCGTGGTGTCGTCGCCGATGGAGAGGCGACCGAAGACCGCGACCTGCGCGCCGTGCGCCACGACGACGCCGCGACCGACCGTCAGCGAGCCGTCGCCGATGGTCCGCACGTTCGAGCCGGCGCCGAGCAACGGGCCGCCCCGTGCCGGAAGCCGTCCGCCGAGGCCCAGCCCCTGACCGGCCTGAGCGCCCGAGCCGGCGTCGGCGCCGAGCCGGCGTGCGCCTCGGAAGCGGTCGGCCGCCCGGGTCGCGCGCCGCGCGACCTTCTGCCCCAGCGACACGACGGGCTAGACGACCTGGAGTTTCGCGCGGATCGGGTTCGCGCCCGCCTCGTCGACGGAGACCCGTCGGCTCGGCACGCGACGCCGGATCGCGCGCATGTCCCACCACCGCTGGAACTCGTCGAGCTCGCGCCACGTGGTGCGCGGCGCGTCCGGGCCGGCGAGCACGGCCAGGTGGCCGCCCGGCGCGGTCCGCAGGCGCACCTCGGCCGACTGCGGCAGCAGCG
>JAURVW010000946.1 GCA_030655275.1 Solirubrobacteraceae bacterium | reverse complement strand
TGATCGGCTTCGTCCAACCGGGCACGAGGCGCGGGACGTTCGAGATCACGATCGGCTCGCGGAAGATCACGCCGCCGAGGATGTTGCGGATGGTGCCGTTCGGGGAGCGGTACATCTCCTTGAGACCGAACTCCTCGACGCGCGCCTCGTCCGGCGTGATCGTCGCGCACTTCACGCCGACGCCGAACTCCTTGATGGCGTTCGCGGCGTCGACCGTGATCTGGTCGTTCGTCGCGTCGCGCGACTCCATGCCGAGGTCGTAGTACTTCAGCTCGACGTCGAGGTACGGAAGGATCAGCTTGTCCTTGATGAAGGACCAGATGATCCGGGTCATCTCATCGCCGTCGAGTTCGACGATGGGGTTCTTGACCTTGATCTTCGTCATGCAGTTCCTTTGGAGGGCAAGCGGGCTGGAGAAGGCCCGTGCCACGCTATCGCCCCGCGTGTTTGCGGCGCGGTGCGGGGCGCGCCGGATTCACGGGGTGGTCACGCGGGACGCGGGCCGGGCCCGAGACGCTAGCCGGGGATCCGGTACCGCACGATCCGAGCGACCGGCGATCGCCGGCCGTCCGGCCACGAGCGGGTGAACGCGGCGTACACCCACCGACCCGTGCACGCGATCTGGACGGGCGGCACGTCGTTGGACGCGTCGAGGCCCAGCTCCGGCGTCGGCGTCGACCAGGACTTGCCCCCACCCGGCCGAACGGCGGTCAGTCCGAACGTCGAGCGAGCGGCGTCGTCCTCGAACGCATCCGTCGACCCGCGCAGCACGACCACGCGGTCTGCGAGGAGGCAGACCGCCTGGACGCCGTCGGTGACGCCACGACCCTCTCCGTACGTCCCCAGTTCGACCCACGAGGGCGAGGCGGCCGTGCGGTCGGCGGCCGCGAAGAACCGCGTCGGCTCACCGCTGTTCTTCCCGTCGGCCTCCGCGACCGGCTCCGACGGCCGCGAGTAGCTGGCGACGACCATCCGTCCGAGGCCGACGCTCCACCGCAGCCGGCAGTCGTCGATCGGCGGCAGCGCAGTCGCGCTCATCCGGCCCAGGAGCCGGAACGCGCAGCTGCTCGGTCGACTCGCCGCCCCACCGGGCTCGTCGACATCGATCACGCCGGAGCCGTCGTCGGCGACCGTCCGGCCCAGGACGGCAGGCTGGCGTCGCGCTGCAGGCGAAGCTCGGCGCTCGACCCATTCCTCGGCGACCGGTCGCAGCGATGACGGCGAGCGAATCACCGTCGCGGCGCAGCGAGACTGCGCGTCGCAACTCCACGTCTGCGCGCGCGTCCGGACCCGTCCCGCAGGGTCGATCGCCGGGCCGACGTCGACGAACTGCCTGTTCCGTCGCCAGTCCGAGCGGCGGGTCGTGCCGCGGGCCCTCACGGCGACCCGGTAGGTCGGTTCGCCGGTGGTGCTCGCGGGGAGTCTGGTCTCCTGCCATGCGACCACGCCTCCCTCGGCGTCGAGCCCGTCGATCGCCGCGCCCGCCGGACCAAGCTCGGCCGGACGCTCGGCGATGCGTTGCGGCGCCGCTCCGGCGGCCGGCGAGCCGCCGAAGAGGACGAGCGTGGCGGCCGCGACCAAGCGCACGAAACGAGCCGGCACGGCGAGGGCGACAGGGACCATGCCCCGGGTCATCGGCAACGTGCCGTTGCTCATGAGCCCGTGACGGTCGCTGGTCAGGGAGTCGGGACGAGCCGCACGATGCGCGTGCGCTGCTTGTCGCCGCGCGCGTAGTAGGTCAGGGCATAGACGGACCGCGCGCTGCACGCGATCCGCAGGTATTCGCCGTTGGTGGGCATGAGGTCGGGAACCTCCGATGCCCACTGCTGGCCGCCGGGGCGCGCCGGTTGCACGTTGATCGTCCAGGCCGGCCCTGGGGTCGAGTCGTAGGAATCGGCGTTGCCGCTCAGCGTGGCGACCGCTCCGTCG
>JAURVW010000955.1 GCA_030655275.1 Solirubrobacteraceae bacterium | reverse complement strand
CGCTGCGCGAGCAGGCCCTGCGACATCTCGACGATCGCGCGCAGCTGCGACTTGCTGCCGTCGACGAGCTTCCTCGACTGCTCGGCCAGGCTCGCGACGCGCTGTTTCGCGCGCGCCTGGGTGCGCTCGCTCGCACCGTCGCGCTGCAAGAGGCCGAGGTCGCGCTCGGCCTGCTTCAGTTCGGCGCGCGCGGCGCGTTGGGTGTTGCGCCCGGCGGCGAGTTGGGCGCGCGCCTTGGCGATCGCTTGTCGATTCAGGTCGAGCAGGGGCATCTTCTGGTCTCCTCGGGTACAGCGGATCTCGGGCCTTCAGGTCTTGAGGTCCGGACCCTCCCAATACGCACGGAACGGTTCCTGCAGCAGCGCCTTGGCGATCTCGGCCGAGGTCGGCGTGGGGCTCAAGGTCGGGAACGAGGCGAACGGCTTGTTCGGCACCGCCGTCAGCGCACCGACGGTCGCGAACGCGCCCGCGGCCACGCCGACGTGCGACCACGACAGCGCCTTGTACGGGTTGAAGCCGCGCTCCTTGATCGCCTTGAACTCGGGCGTGGCGGCGTTGCCGAGCGCGTACTGCTGCAACGCGACCTGCATCGTCGCGCGGCGCTGCAGGCCGATCTTCACGTTGCCACCACCGCCACCGCCGGCCGGCGGTGCGGGCGGCTCCTCGACGTCGAAGCCGAAGCGCGGTTCGGTCATGTGCTCCTCGATCACGAAGCACCAGTCGTCGATCTTTTCCTTGTCGATGTCGAAGCCGAAGAAGGTGATGTCGGGCGCGATCGTGCCGGTGAAGACCGGCGTCTGGATCGCGGCCTCGTTCGGCGGCAGGCCCTCGGCGTTCTTCAGCAGCTTGCTCGCCTCGGGCGGCACGTTCTTGACGCGCTTCCAGGCATAGACGGCGGTGTTCGGATAGCGGCGCAGCAGCTGGCCCTTGACGAGCAGCGCGATCCGGTTCGGGTCCTTCAGGTTCTCGTCGACACGCTTGCCGAGCGGCTGGTTGCCCCATTCGTGGATCGGCTCCATGTCGTCGAGCGGCTCCTGCGTGCCGTCGGCGCGCGAGCGCACGCGGCCCCAGAAACGCTGGAACGGCGTGCCGCGCAGGTCGGTCGGGAAGCCGCGCCAGAGCAGCTC
>JAURVW010000954.1 GCA_030655275.1 Solirubrobacteraceae bacterium | reverse complement strand
AGGGTTCGGCATCGGCCTGACCGAGTTCGGGATTGTTGGGCTGCTGCCCGAGATCGCCGCCGAGTACTCCGTCTCAGAGGGCACGGCGGGCATCCTCGTGACCGGGTACGCGCTGAGCGTCGCCGTCGGCGCGCTCGGGCTGACCGCCGCCGTGTCCCGGTTCGATCGCAAGAAGGTGCTGCTGTGGCTGATGGTCCTATTCATCATCGGCAACCTCGTCTCGGCGATCGCGCCGAGCTACAGCGTGATGCTCGTCGGGCGGGTCGTGGCGGCACTGTGCCACGGAGCGTTCTTCAGCGTCGGGGCCGTAATCGCGGCCGACCTGGTCGAGGAGAAGAAGAAGGCGGGGGCGATCTCGCTGATGTTCGCCGGCCTCACCGTCGCCAACGTGCTCGGCGTACCCGCCGGAACCTTCCTCGGCCAGGCCGCCGGCTGGCGTTCCACGTTCTGGGCGATCACAGTCATTGGAGTCATCGCGATGATCGGCATCGCCGCGCTCGTCCGCCCCACCCACCAGGGCGAAGAAGCACCAGTTCCGAGTTTGCGTCGTGAGCTTGGCATCTTCCGCCGCCCGCAGGTGCTTGCCTCAGCCCTCGTGAGCGTCCTGACTTTCGGCGGACTCGTCGGCGCGTTCACCTACATCGCGTTCACGCTCACGAACGTAACCGGTTTCGCGGAGTCCGCCGTGCCCTGGCTGCTGTTGGTCTTCGGAGCGGGCAGCTTCATCGGCAACCTCCTAGGCGGCAAAGCCGCCGACCGCGCCCTGAACGGCTCCCTCCTAGTTAGCTTGGCCGCCCTCGCCGTCGTGCTCGTCGCGTTTGGTCTTACCGCACAGACTCCGGTCATCGTCGTCGCACTCATGCTGCTGCTCGGCCTAGTTGGCTTTGCCGCCGCGCCCGGGCTGCAACTGCGAATCATGGGCTTCGCGGGCGACGCGCCCACTCTCGGGTCGGGCATGAACATCGCCGCCCTCAACATCGGCAACGCCCTCGGTGCCTGGATCGGCGGCATCGCTATAACCACCGCCCTCGGCTTCACCGCACCGCTCTGGGTCGGCGCCGTCCTCGCCGCCGGAGCATTCCTCGTGCTGAGCGGCGCCGTCTCCGCGCAAAGAAGCGGCATGCGTGCTCAGAAGTGGAACGCGCGTTGAAGCGTCCGCGCCGTACGGTCGACGGGTGAAGTCGTGGCACCGACTGGCCCTGGCGATGTTCGCCGTCGGGAGGTGTTCGCCGTCGGAAGGAAGCGCCGGTCGCAGGTCAGCGCCGGCACCCGGTTGAGGAGGTGGTCGGCGGACGCGGCAGTGAGCAGCGTTCCGGTTGCCTTCCCCCGCAGCGCCGAGTTCCCGTCCCGATCTTGCGGGATGTGATCGAGCAAAGCCTTGAGCGGCCACGCAACTTGCCCGCGGTAGGTTGGCGCGGCGAACAGCACGACGTCTGCTTGTTCGATGACCTCGAGAAGCTGTCCGTGCACCCGTCCGTCGCCGCAGTCGACTTGCACGGGTTCTGCGCCCGCGGCGGAGGCGCCGGCGAAG
>JAURVW010000939.1 GCA_030655275.1 Solirubrobacteraceae bacterium | reverse complement strand
GGCGGCTTGCCTCCATAAATTCGCGTCTCTTTTTTTTGAAATCTCGGTGGTTTCGCCCCGCAATCGAAGGCTGGCTAAGGGATATCGCGAAGGGGAAATTCTAATATGCGACGCGAGAATGACCGGCTTGCGGAACATTTTGGCGTTTGTAATGGGGTGCGCTTTACCAGGCGTAGCATTGCTGCAAATTCCAGCGATTTTGCAAACCTCGGCGGTCGTATAGCTGTGAACATGTACCAGTCGCGTTCAGCTGCAAGTGGTGACCTAATGCATATCGCAAGCGGCTAGTACAATGTGCAGCGTACGCATGTGCATTTCGGGAATCTATTGCCAGTTGCGGAGTATGGCGCGTCCTTTGGACAATGGAAACTTGCGGCTACAGACTTCCATAGTGGGAGCCAATTGGCTCGGAATGACTGACCACGTTCCAATCTAGCCTTCGTTTGTACCGATAGGGAATTGCGCGTAGTGCAGATCGAAAATTAGGCAACCGCGTTGAAGCAAACAACGCCGTTCAATATGGCAACAGCCGGCTGAGTAAGCGGGCTTGGTGCTCCAGCACTTACGTCACTTGAAGCAACTGCGGGTTACGCGCATATAGTCGCGCAACTACGTCAGCGCTTGTGCGCGAAAAATCAGCCAATCTTGCAGGCCCTGGCGGCGTTCGCGTCCATCTGAATTGCAGAAGTAGTGGGTGACGTTGCTGACGGCTAGGCCCAAATCTTGCCGCGAATTTCTGAAACTTTCGGCCAGTCGTGTGGCATGATCCGCTCTGTTAGGCTATTTTTTTACTTCAAAGTTGGAGGTAGGGTAGCCATGTGGGTAGGGGCAAAAATGGGGCTAACTACATAGCAGAGTCCTACGGACACGGTCTCCGCCAAAGTCGTTACGTAGACCGTTTCATTACTGGTTCTGTGATTGCAACTAACTGATTCGTCTGAAGTGGTAACGGCTCGCCCAGCCGCTGTGCGAGGCCTCGACCTCCCGTGCAACTGTTTGGATGCGCAACCGTTCGCGCGCGCGCGACAAGATTACCTGTCGAGACAACAGGACATCCGGCGATTTGAAACCTCCCAGATTTCTCCAAAAGTATTCCGCAAATTGCCACTCCGCCGTCCC
>JAURVW010000938.1 GCA_030655275.1 Solirubrobacteraceae bacterium | reverse complement strand
TCGGCGTGGTCTCGCGCTCCGGCACGCTGACCTACCAGATCGGCAACGAGCTGGCCCAGGCCGGCTTCGGCAACTCGAGCATCGTCGGCATCGGCGGCGACCCCGTCCCCGGTTCCTCGTTCATCGACATCATCAAGCTCTTCGAGGCTGATGACGAGACCGAGCTCATCGTCCTCTCGGGCGAGATCGGCGGCTCGGCCGAGGAGGAGGCCGCGGAGTACATCAAGTCCGAGGTCACCAAGCCCGTCGTCGCCTACATCGCGGGCTTCACGGCTCCCGAGGGCAAGCAGATGGGTCACGCCGGCGCGATCGTGTCCGGCTCGGCCGGCACCGCCAAGGCGAAGGCCGCGGCCCTCGAGGCCAACGGCATCCGCGTCGGCCGCACCCCGACCGAGACGGCGAAGATCGCCCTCGAGATCATCGGGCAGCCCGCGTAGCCAACCGCTGACTGGTCGGCCCGGCCGGCCGCCGCGACTCGCCCGTTGGGTGGGTCGGGCTGGCCGGGTCGACGTCGCATGAGGGGCCATCCGCGCAGCGCGCGGGTGGCCCTTCGTCGTTTTCGCGGGTTGGTGGCGAGGGGCGGGTCGGTCGCGATGCGCCGGCCTGGCGAGACGACTACAGGTCCGCAAGAACGGGGTTCCAGCAAACCTGTAGTCGTCTCTCGAAGCCGACCGCGTGGGCCCTTTTGCGACGGTTTCGGCGCACTCTTGGAACGATCCGCGGCACCCAGCGCGTTGCTTCGGCGGCACGATCCGGAGATGGCTCGGTACGCGTTCACGGCGGCACTCTCGAAGCTCGCTGACGACGACGGAGGGGTCGTCACGCGCAAGCGGCTCCTCTCCCTGGATTTCAGCGACGACGACATCGCTGACGGCCTGTCGCGTGACCTGTTGGTCCGTGTTCTCCCCGGCGTCTATCTCATCGGGCGCCGGACGCTCGAACCCCTCCAGTTGAGGGTCGCCGCCACGCTGCACGCCGCTCCGTCGATGCTGTCCGGTCGTTACGCCGCCGAGCACCGAGGGCTGATCACGCAGCGGCCAGGAGTCGTGAAGGTGATGACCACGCGCCGCGAGAGGAAGCCGCGGGCGTTGACCGAGACCTCCATGGCTGACGGGAAGTCGGGCCTGATCCTGGTGGGCCACACGCCCGATTTGGATGCTGAGTCGATCGCCGGCGTGCCGACGGCCGTCGTGCCACGGATGCTCGTCGACATCGCCTCCACCGAGAACCATTCGATGCTGTTGCGGGTGTGGAAGCAGGCCGACTTTCGCGGGATCCTCGACCTGACCGCGGTCGAGCACGCGTTGCGAACCAAGCGGCGTGCCGGGAATCCGTTGGTCCGCGAACTGTTCCGCAAGCACCCCGGCCGATTCGGGGTGCCGGGCTACTTCGAGAGCGCCTCGGAGGTCGACTTCCGCCAGCTCGTCCATGACGCCGGCCTGTCGGATCCCGAGATCAACGTGCCGATGCGACTAGCCGGCCAGCGCTACGTCGCCGATTTCCTCTGGCGGCTGATCGGGCTCGTCGTCGAGGTCGACGATCCGAGCCACGACCGCCCGCTGGCGCGGCAGTCCGACTCGATGCGCGATGCGGCCTTCATCGAGGCGGGGCTCACGGTCGTCCGCTTCACCACCGACCGCCTCCGGGCCGAACCGGCTCGCTGCATGACGCAGCTGGCCGCGATCATCGACCGCCTCGCTCGGGCGCCTGCCGCTTAGGTGGGGATCCGCGGCGCCCCCCGCCTGGGTGAGGCGCCCGTCCCCCGTCGCTCTGCGTTGCGGCGAGGCGAACGTAGGCTGGTCGGATGCCGATCGCTGCGACCTACGACCCGTTGCCGGGCCTGGTCCAGATGAGCTTCGGTGCGCTCCTGGTCCTGCCGATCGGAGCGCTGGTGCTGCGGTGGTCGCTGCGTTCCGTCGGCGAGGCGGTGCGCGAGCGACGGTGGCGGACCGCGGCGGCCGAGTGCGTGGTGGTCCCGCTCGGCGCCTCGATCCTCTGGTTGGGGATCCTGATGCTGCTGGAACTCCCGACCGAGCAGCGCGCGATCCGCGTGGCGGCCTTCGAGACCGACCGCTCCGGCGAATGGACGCTCCACTACGTCCACGATCCTCAGGGCCACAGGACACAGGTGCCCGACGTGTCGGCCGCCAGGCAGGTCGGCTCGGTCTACCGCTGTCGCATCCACCACGCGCTGGTGTTCGGGATCGACCTGGGCTCCTGCCAGCCCAGCGACAGCGCCGTCGATTCGCGCCGCTGGCGGACGCCGGGGCGGTGACCCCATGGGTCGCCTCCCGCGGCGGCTTCGCCCCGCCCGGTCCGACGCCTCCCCCGGCGGCACCTGAGGGACACCGCTGCTCCCCCGGAACTCGTGGCGGACCGGTTCGCTGCGTACCGTCGGCGGCATGCTCTCCCCGTCGAGTCTCGAAGCGCCGGTGCCGGTTTCCGCGGCGGTCCGATACGACGCCCTGCTCTACGGCGGCGGCGGGACCGTCTGCGTGCTCGTCGGCCTGGCGTTGCTCGGCTACGCGCTCTTCACCTGGCGCGGGCCGCACGACGCCAAGCGCGACCTCCACATGACGCTCTCGGCCGTGGCCGGCGTCGCTGTGCTCGGCTTCGGAGGTCTGGCACTCTCGGCCCGCGGCACCATCGTGGTCGACACGACGGTGACCCGCGTCGAGTCGGTGTCGACCGGGAAGGGTGGACGGGACGACTACTTCTACGACGCCGACGGTCGAAAGGTCGGCGTCCAGAGCCACACGGCCAAGGCGCTGAAGGTCGGGCGCCGCGTGCGTTGCCGGGTGCACAGGAGTTCGGTGTCGGGCGTGCGGCTCGGTGAGTGCGTCCTCGACCCGGCCCCGGACTGGGTCGTGGTCGACCCTGCGGTGCGCGAGCGCCTCGACGGACTGCTCACCAATCGCACACGCGGCGCAGCCCAGGCGTACGCCGACCTCTACGCCAGCGCCAAGCGCGAGTACCGGCAGGACCTTCCGTGAACGCCTTCACCTTCTGGCTCCTCACGGTGGTCGCGCCGTGGCTCGCGCTGTTCGGCGGCGCCGCCGCGTTCGCAACGACCCGCGGTGCGTGGGGCTCCGACTTCGACGCCGACGGCCGGTCCCTCGACGAAGCCGCCGGCGCTGGCCCCGGTGAGTCTCGCGGCGGTTCGCTCGACGACCACATCGATGCGGCCTTCGGGCGCGAGAGCGAGTCGCCGGTCGCCGTGGTGGGTGAGCCGCCCGTGCACCGCGAGGACGAGCCGCACGTCGACGGCGCCGGCATCCTTGCTGCGCTCGGGATCTCGATCGTGGGATACGGGTTCGCGTCGCTGATGTTCGGCGCCGCGTACGTCGCGGTGACGAGCGGCATCGCCGACTGGGACAGCCCGCTGCGCCTCGGGACCGACGTCCAATGGCGCAAGGACGACACCGCCCCCGGCTTCGCGATCATGGGCGTGCTGCTCCTGCTGGCGTACTCGACGCTGGCCGCCTGGGCCTGGCCGCGAGGCGATGCACGACGCCCGGTGACCTTCGCGTGGCTGCGGCGCCTGCTGTCGATCGGACTGCTCGCCGTCGGACTCAGCGGCATCCCTCTGTCGTTGTCGTCGTACAGCTTCGGGACCATCACGGTCGACGTCGTCGACTCGGATGAGATCGTCACCGGCGACGCCCGCGGCGACCTCACCCTCTCCACGGCCGATGGCGACAGCGTCGACGCTCCGATCGAGATCGTCGAGGCCAACGGCGGCTCCGTCCCGACGACCTACACGTGCGTCCGCCATCGGGTGCCGCTTTTCGACACGCTCATCGGCAGCTGCAATCCGGCGGACGGCAGCCCCGGCAAGGTCGGCCGCTGAGCGGGAGTCGACGCAGACGGTCGGCCGCCCGTACGACGATGCCGGAGACGCGCCTCGCGGGGAGACCGGCCGAGCTGCGCCGTCCTCGACGAAGCGCGCAGACGCAGGTGTGCTCTGTTTTGCGTCGCGCCAGCCTGATTCCTCGCGGTGTCGACGCCTCCGGTCGCGCTCGAACGCGTGGTCCCGATGGGTACCGCCGAGTTCGCAGGCTCCCTGAATCTCGCAGTCCTAACGCACACCTTTCTAGCGTTAGTGCAAGCGGTCGGGCTCGCCCAGCTGCGACCGATTTTCGAGCAACCTTCCAGAAACGGTTATTTACCGTTCGCTCCCATGTCCCCTCATCCGAGCGTTCCTGAACCACCAGGGCAGCCACCGGCGCCGCCCCGCAGCCCACTCAACGGCCACAGCCGACGAGCCTTCCTGGCCTCCGCCAGCGCCGGTCTCGGTCTCCTGGCGCTCGGCACCGTGCCGGTCACGGCCGACGCCGCCGAACCGCGTTTCATCGAAGACGCCTTCGCAGGCCTCGCGGCATTCGTGCTGCCGGGCAACGACGCCTATTCCAAGCAGCAGAAGAAGACGTTTCCCGGGCCGGGTGGCGTCGCGGCCGGCGGCGGTGTGGTCACGCGCGAGTCGCTCGACATCTACGTGCCGATCCAGGTCGGGGAGAAGATCCTGCCCGCCCCGGGCGCGCTCGGCTACGCGATCATCCTCAAGACGATCACGCTCTCGGTGGACCCCCTCGCGGTGTTCGGACCGTTCGCGAATCCCTTCGCGAACCTCACGTGGACCAAGAAGCGCACCGTCCTGGAGCGCCTCGAGGACCTGCCCATCCTGAACGGCAGCACGATCGGCTTCTCCGCCAACGCCCTAACCACCATCGCGGGTCTCGGCGTCTACAGCGAACGCTCGTCGTTCGATCCTCGCACCCGGCAGCTCACGGGCCGCCCGGTGGCGTGGGACTACAGCAACTATGGCGGCCGCTCCGACGGCTGGCCTGAATTCATCGGGTATCTCGATGGCGTGACCGAGGTACCGAACCCATGAGAGACGTGATCATCATCGGCTGTGGCGGCGGCGGACCCGTCATGGCGAAGGAACTCGCTGCACAGGGCCTCGACGTGCTCGTGCTGGAGGGCGGCGCCCGCTTCGCCGACCCCGAGAACGAATGGAGCCGGCTCGACAACGACGCCAACAACCCCACCAGCGGCTACTTCCGCGTGGGACCGAGCGACCGGTCCAAGCCGCCCTACATCCGGTCGCTCCCGCGGCCGAGCTACGTGTGGCAGGTGGCCGGCGTCGGTGGCACGACGCTCCACTACTACGCCAACAACCCGCGCTCGCAGGTCGGCACGTTCCTCGGTTACGACGGTCCGGACAAGGACCTCTACGACACCGCCCATCTCTTTCCGTTCTCCCTGGAGGAGCTGCGGCCCTACTACGAGTGGGTCGAGGAGACCCTTCCGGTGCGGCCCGCGCCGATCGGCACCAAGGAGAACGTGTTCTTCCGCGGCGCCGAGGGGATCGGCCTGAAGGTCAACCACTCGAAGGAGCCCCGTCGGTTCGGGTACCGAGCCCAGCAGAACGCGATCCTCCAGCCGGGCGGCACCGCCGGCAAGGTGAAGGATCCGCAGTACCCCGAGGCGCAGGGCTGCACGATGTGCGGGCACTGCAGCCAGGGCTGTTCGATGCCGCGCCGCGCGCCGCGCAACCTCAAGGCGAAGCGGTCGACCGACAACTCCTACGTGCCGATGATGCTCACGGCCGACGCGTGGTCGCCCGGTGGGCGCCCGGCGGAGCTGATCGCCGACGCCTACGTGCAGAAGGTGATCACGGAGAAGCGCAACGGTGTGCCGACGGCCGTCGGCGTGCGGTTCCAGATCCAGCCCGAGGGCGAGCACTACGAGGAGCGCGCGAAGATCATCGTGATGGCCGGCGGCGCGGTGGAGACTCCGCGCCTCTGGGGCAACAGCGACCTCCCGAACCCGAACGGGTGGGTGGGACGTGGCCTCACGGACCACCACCTCGACTGGGTCGTGGGGATGTTCGACGAGTACACGGGCACGTCGCGCGGGCAGAACTCCGCGGCGCGTACCGACTTCCCCGGGTACGGGGCGATCGAGAACGTCGGCTTCCCGCCGGGGCTCAACGCGTTCGCGCAGACCTACTCCGACAACGGCTTCTCCGGGAGCAAGCGCAACGGGAGTCCGGCGACGCTCGCCGGAGCCGACTCGATGGGCCGGCTCGTCGGCGACGACCTGCGCAGCATGATGAGCAACGTCGACGGCATCCTGAACTGCCTGGTGATCCCCGACGACGACGTCGAGTGGCAGAACCGCGCGGTGCGGCAGGTGCCGGATCTCGTCGACACGAACGGTCCGATCGCGCGCATCGACATGATGCACCGCAAGCGGTCCGCCCGCACCTACAACAACCGCGAGTTCCTGGCCGCCAAGGCCGTGCAACTGCTGCGGGCGGCGGGCGCGAAACGCGTGCACCGGATGGACTGGCCGCCGCTCATCCTCCACTCGCACTCTTCGATGCGGATGGGTCTCGACCCGTCCAACTCGATCTGCGACGAGTGGTCGAAGGCGCGCGCCGTGGACAACCTCTACATCGCCGACAACTCGATGCTCGCCAACGGCGCGGGTGGGTCGAACCCCACCCTCACCACGCAGGCGATCGTCACCCGCACCGCCGAGCGGATCATGACCCAGCACTTCGGCGGCGAGCCGTGGGTGAAGGGCAACGCACCCGTCAGCTCGACCGATTCCCGCATCTCGGACGCGATGGACGCCATCGCCGCCTGACGCCCCAGGCGTCCCCCGGAGCACGAAGGCACCCTGCGCGGACGACGAGCCGCGCAGGGGTATTCGGTGCTCGATCACCGGCCGCCCGGCACTCCTCGACACGCGCGGGGGTACTGGGCGCTCGATCACCCGACCACCCAGTACCCCTCAACAGGAGCCCCAGTGCCTCTCCTTTCGTCGCGAGTTCGCTCGCTGCTCGTCGCTGCCTGCGTCGCGACCCTCCCTGCCGCGGCCGCGAGCCCGGCCCACGCCCTCAAGGGCCCCGACCAACGGTCGTTCGTCGGCGGCATCTCCACCCAGCTCGTCACC
>JAURVW010000933.1 GCA_030655275.1 Solirubrobacteraceae bacterium | reverse complement strand
GGGACGGGGGAGAAAACCCGAGAAAGAGAAGAAAGGAGGAAGAGAGAGGGGGAGTGGGGAAGAGAAGAGAGCATGATAGACAAGGGAAAACTTCAATACGGTATAGTTTTTAGTGACACCGCCGTCAGTTCTATGCTCTATTGATAAGCAAATGTCATTGCAAGCACGGCGTCATATAAAAATCAATAATAATTTGCAAGTTCGCGCCCCAATTTAAGCCTGGCGCAAGGTCAATATATTTTTGGATAAAAACTACTTGCAACGTTTGACAAAACACAAGAATCTGATGGTTAACTACAAAAGCATTTTAAAAACATTCTAAGAAACTGCTAAAGGAGCGGTTCGCTAAATTAACCAGCAAATATCTAACTAATGTTTCGGTAAACCGAATGTTGGAATCAAATATAGCGATTTTGCGGATTCAATACAAAACTAAAGCCATTAAAGCAGAAATAAAAAATAAGTACTTAGCGTGAAAAATTTTAGGTACCATAGTGGCAAAAGTACAAAGAAGACTCGGCTTGCATACATTCAATGGATAAAGGCACCATCTTGTACTAGTCTTTAATAAAAGAGAATAACAAAATCATAAAATTTGAGTACACATATTTTAAAAATTTTTGCAACTTCAAAAACAAGCGAAACTTCAAAGATGTAACCAAATCATAACGTTCCAATCAATTAAAAACCGTGATCAAAACTGTCACAGGGAACTAAAATGGTGTTAATATAACTTGTAAAAATCTTGAAACTAATAACTAGAAACTACGCTTTCCCGTGGTAAGCTAAACCCTAAAGGTTAAACCGAATCCTATGGAAAGAAGGCTGCTTTCCGGAGGGCACAAACCAAAAGAGGCAAACGCCAAAAAGGAAAAAGTGCGAATGTGCTTTTAAGCTAAGGGCGGTATACCGAGATATAAACAAATAAAACACCACAACCTACCAAAAGGCTTAAAAACAACAAAAACGCTAAAAAAGGCAAAAACCCCTGGAAAGCAAACCCTGGGGGAGCCAGGGAACACCAAAACGGGTTTTAATCCCATTCTATAATGGGATTTTGCGGAAAAGTGCTAAAAACGGAGAAATCCTGCATTTTCGGGGGGTGTCAGTGCAAATAGGACCCCAAAAAGGGTCCA
>JAURVW010000929.1 GCA_030655275.1 Solirubrobacteraceae bacterium | reverse complement strand
CGAGCAGGAGTTCCCGTTCGGCCTCCGGCAGGTCGGCCAGCGCTTCGAGCACCTCCTGCGAGCTCTCCCGCAGCACCACGTAGTCCTGGACGTCGCGCTCGGAGAGCGCCACGCGCTCCAGCCCGAGGCGGTCACGCAGGGAGGTCGCGCGAGAACGACTGCGTCCCTGGTCGCGGATCACGTTGATCGCGATGCCGTACAGCCAGGAGGTGGGCGTGCCGAGCGCATCGTCGTACTTCGCCCGGTTCTGGAGGGCGCGCAGGAACGTCTCGGAGACGGCGTCGGCCGCGTCCTGGGGCTCCAGACCGCGGGAGGCACAGAACGCCATCACGCCCCTGGCGTTGGCCCGGTAGAACGCATCGAACGATGCGCGCGGGTCGACGACGGGGCGCACCGTTGTGTGTTCGACGAAGAGGCCACTTCTCTTCCTTGGACATTTGCCCGAGGACGTGACCGGGTGAACCTGGGTGTGGCACGTATACGCTCTGTTTGGTCCTCGGCACCGAGCATCCGTCCAACCGGACGGTCATCGCCCTTCGAGACGGGCGATACGATCCGCACCATGCGGCGCCTCGGCACCATCTCGGTGGCGTCTGCGGCGGCCGCGGCCATCGGCTCCGGGATCCTGTTCGGTTCGAGCGTGCTCGTCGGCGACGAACTCGCGACCACGCCGGAGGTCGGGCCGGTCTCGACCGCGCTCGGCGTGAGCCGCCGGTCGGATCCCTCGATCGACCGCTACACGCGGTCGCCGCGCGCCACCACGCCGCTGCGCCGGATGACGTCCGCGCAGACCTGGCTCTCGACCCGCGCCAGTCCGTTCGTCGCGCACGATTCCGATCCGACGGTGAGCCTCAACCTCGTCGGCTGGGCCTCGGGGCCGGACGTGCACGCGTACGTGAACGCCACCGGCGTGAACCTCTACAACCCCGAGGCGCAGCGCTCGGCCGCGAAGTGGCTGGTGCGCAGCGGCGGCAAGCCCGTCCTCGTCGACGCCTGGAGCATGCTCGACATCCGCCAGCCCGGCGCACGCCGGTTCTGGCTCTATGGCAGTGACGGAGAGGCGAGCTGTACGCCGAATCGCAACCGCCGCGCTGCGCTCGACCTGATCGCCTGCGGCTACACGGGCCTCTGGGTCGACAACGTCCTCACGCAGCCCGCCCAGTGGTTCAAGCCAGATCCGAAGATCGATCCGGGGCCGTGGGGCGATGCCCTCGTCGCCCTCCTCACCGAGCTGCGCGCCGCGCTGCCGAGCGGGGTCCCGTTCACGATCAACGCGCACTGGACCGACGTCGACTTCCCCTACGCCGGCTCACCCGCGCTCGATCCGCAGGCCGCGCTCGTGCGCACGGCCAAGCTCGCCGACCAGCTCGTGATCGAGGGCGGCGCGATCGACCCCGGCGTCGACTACGCGGGCGCCGCCGACGCGGCCTGGTCCTATCCGCGACTGCTGCAGTACGCCGACGCGCTCCACGACGCCGGGGCCAAGGTGCAGTGGGAGAAGGTCGGGTCGGAGGGCCTGACCTCCAATGCGGTGCAGCAGCTCGGTGCGCTGCCGCCCTGTCTCGACGTGGCCTATGGGCGCCCCGGCCAGGCGGCCTGGAAGAAGCACAGCGCCGCGTGGCGCGGGCACGTGCGCACCTCCGGGTTCAACCTCGCCACCGCCCTGCTCACCTTCGCACCGGGCGACTCCGTCGGCGATCTCTGCGAGTACCCGGGACGCGGTTTTCCAGGGTACGGCGTCGACCTTGGTCCACCGATCGGCGAGCGATCCGTGGTCGGCGACCTGACCGTCCGTGCATTCGAGCGCGGCTACGTGGCGGTGAACGCGTCGATGCGCGACGCCTCGCTCACGCTGCCGGGGGGCCGCCGCGGCGTCGACGTCGCCTCGCGGGCAAGCACGGCGCCCGCCGCGACGAGCGTGTTCTCACTCCCGCCGCGCACCGCGGTCATCGCCGGCTACCGGTAGGTCCGGCCCGCCCTCAGCAGACGTTGCGGTAGTCGAGCTTGTTGCCGTTCCAGTCCATCCGGAACCGCGGGAAGAGCCCCGAGTAGGAGGACCGGCGGGCGACGGGGCGCTCGGCGCTGAGGGTGAAGTCGGCGAAGGGCTGGAAGGGCAAGGGCTCCCAGGAGGACTTGATCGTGAACGTGTCGTCGGGGCCGGCGTTCAGCACCTTGAAGGTGGTGTTCACCCGCGAGCCGCGCTTGAAGCAGACGGCCTTGGAGTTGATGTTCGCGACGATGACCGGCTTCACGAAGGGCCCACCGATGTAGCCGGCGACCTTGAACGCGGCACCGACGGCATCTTCGAGGTGGTAGGTCTCGTGGGCGGTGATCAGACCGCCGCGGTACTGGCAGGACATGTCGCCGCCGTGGCAGTAGGACGTGGCGTTCCAGCCGTCCGGGTAGTCCGGGATCGACGAGATGCTGAAGCCGAAGATCGAGATCTTGAAGCCGAAGTCGCCGTGGCGAGCGGCCTGGATCGAGCCGAACTGCAGGAAGTCGGCGTCGCCGACGTAGCTCAGATACGGCTCCTTCGGGCGCCACGTCGGGTCGCCGAAGGAGATCGCCATCGCGGTGCCGGGCTTCGGCTTCCAGGAGAGGCTCGCCATCGCGCGACGGTTGATCTCCGCGCCGGCCGAATAGCCCATCACGACGAGCTTGGAGTCCGGGCAACGGGCGTGGATGGTGTCGAGATCGCTGATCGCGGCACGCTTGCCGTCGTTCACGCCGAGGGCGTAGTCGTAGAAGGCGCTCCGCGTGAAGGTGACGCCGACGCCGCGATGCCCCGGACCGGTCGGGCCCTGCGGATCGGTGCCGCCGAGGGTGTCGGTGGTCTGCGGGGCGCGGTTCGTGACGAGCGAGATGGCGCCCGGCGCGTACAGGTCACGGAAGTTCGAGTAGATCGGGAGGAGCTCCTCACCGAGGCCGTCGTAATACTTCGAGCGCGGCGTGACGCCGTCGGCCTCGAACTGCCCGACGGCCCGCTTGCTCACGGTTCCCAGGTTCTCGCCGGCGCCACGGGAGGCGTAGACGATGATCGCCGAGCACGTCACGTCTGAAGACGTGTAGATGCGATCGTTGAACGACGGATTCACGTACGGCGTCTCAGCGGCGGCGGCCGGCTGGGCCATCGCTCCGATGAGCGCAACGGCCAGCGTCGACACGACACCAGCGAAGATCCGGCGGCCCGGGACAGACGCCATCGCAGTTCCTTGGGAGAGGGGGAGGGACGGCTCCGAGGACGGAGCCGGTTACAGGCGTTACCTTGCCATATCAACGTGTGATGGGCAACACAGGTGGCACGCTGGTAATCGGATCTCCGCCCGAAATCGCGGGTTCACCCGGTTTTCAGACGTTCACCCTGCCGTGAACCTCCTTCATTTTCGGCGCGCCGAAGCACCCGAAGATGGAGCCGGGGCTGAAGCCGGGGGCCGCGGCTCAGGCCGCGATGGAGATCTTGCGGCTCGACCAGAGGAACGACGAGGCCGAGGTGCCTCGCGTGAAGCCGGGCCGGGTGTCGTACTGCAGGAGCCAGTCGCCCTTCTCGGCCTTGAACGGGAACAGCCGTCGCGGCGAGGTCTTCAGCACACCGCACGGACCGCGGAGCTGACCGAGGCGGATCGTCTTCACGCCGGCTGGGTCGCTCGTGGTGGTGACGCCGTTCTTGGTGGTGGTGGTGCTCTTCGCGTTGGTGCGCTGCGCCGTGGGCGACACGTAGTGCAGGTAGACCGACGGCTTCACCTCGGCGAGACCGAACCCACTCACCGTGTGACTCACGCTGAGCGTCTTCGGATCGCCGGTCGTGGGCGTGTACGACGCGCCGACGTTCGCGATGTTCAGGTAGGCACGGGCCGTCGAGGTGCCGTCGTTGGCGACGACCTCCACCTGCGACTCGACGAGTCCGAACGCCACCTCCGGCACCATCAGCGTCTGCTTGATCGCGCCGGAGTTGTCGGCGGCGGTCGACGTGATGGGGTCGGTGCCGCGCGTGAGCGTGACCGGCGTGCGCGGGGCGAAGCCGCTCCCGGAGATCGCCGCCTTCTCGCCGGCGACGTAGCAGCGCTGGTCGAGGCCGAGCGTGGCGGCGTGGGCCGAGCCGACGACCGAGACGCCCACCAGGAGCGTGGCGGCAGCGGCCGTGATCGCGCGACGACGCGGACGTTGCGGATGAGAGAGCGAATGGACCACCGCCGACGACCGTACCTGGCCATGTGGACGGAGGCGCCGGGCGGGAACCCTGCGGCCAAAGCCCAACCGATCGAGTAGAACGGAAGGTGCGCCCCGCTCTCGACCCAGGAGGACCGCCGTCATGGCCACCTACCTCATGCTCTGCAAGCTCACGCCCCAGGGCACCGCGACCATCAAGAACAACCCCGAGCGCGTGCTCGAGGTCAACCGGGAGATCGAGAGCCTGGGCGCGAAGGTGACCGCCCAGTGGGCTACCCTCGGCGAATTCGACTTCGTGAGCGTGGTCGAGGCCCCGGACGCGCAGACCATCGCGCGCGTGTCGCTCGAGCTCGGCTCACGCGGCACCACCACCTACCAGACCCTCGCGGCCATCCCGGTCGAGGACTTCGTGGCGTCGCTCTAGCCGACCGCGGGGCCGGCCAGAGCGCGGCCCCGGGTCAGCCGCGCCGGTACGGGTCGACCAGCACGTTGTCGATGTTGTAGGAGAACCCGAGCAGGCTCATCGGGCTGGAGAAGACCAGCCGCACCTTGGCGGTCTGTCCGCCGTCGTTGACCAGCGGGATGTTGAGCGACAGCGGGTTGAGCTCGGAGGCCTTCCACTTGCCCGGCAGGAGGTTCGTCGCCACGTTGGACTGCACCGACTGCGTCTTGAGCGTGCCGGCCTCGTCGGTGTACTGCACGCCGATGTTCATGAGTCCGACCGGGCCGTTGGCCTTGAGCAGGAAGCGGAAGTACGGGTGCGACTGGTCGACGCAGAACTCCGGGGAGACGACCGACGCCTGGCCCGAGATGATGCCGCCACCGAGCGCGATGGACTTGAGGCCGCCGAGGATCCCCACGGTCTCGTTGCCGTTCACGAGCTTTGCGTTGGACAGCGTCCAACCGGTCGAGCCGTTCTCGAAGCTGCCGTTCGGAGCGAGCGAGTAGTCGGCGTTGTCGCCGATCTTGGCGAAGGCCTTGGTGGTCGCGGGCTGCGTCGGGCAGCTGGCGGTGGTGGTGGTGGCCGCTGAGGCACCGCTGGGGAGCGCCAGAGCGGCGACGCTGAGACCGGTGATCGCGACGGCGCGGCCGATGAGCGTTCCGTTCTTACGAAGAGGCATCCGTGCTTCTTTCTTGGGGGGTGGGACAGAGCGGCGCCGGGATGGGCCGTGGGGCTCCATCGGGGACCCACGGGCCGCTTCTTACCGAGAACCGGTCGAACGTCCAGGGACACGGAGGCGGTGCGTAGACCGGTGAGCACCGCCCAAATCCCTCCGCCGCGGAGGGATTGGCAGTCGTGCGCACACGGAAAGCACCGACAGCACGGGCGATCATGGATTTCGCACGACGCGCGGCCCTCCGAACGCAGACTGACCACTTTCTGAAACGCGGTTCAGATCCATACGTCGATCCGACCGCGGAGGCGACGCTGACGCGACGGGCGGCGCGTGCCGTGGCCCGGCCCCGCGTGCTTGACTAGGGCGCGTGAAGATCCTGGTCGTCGGTTCCGGTGGGCGCGAGCATGCGATCGTCCACGCCCTCGCGCGCTCCCCGCAGCGCCCCGAGCTCCTGTGCGCGCCGGGCAACCCGGGTATCCGCGGCCTCGCCCGCCAGGTGGCCGACACGATGGACGTCGCGCCGATCGTCGAGGTCGCCAAGGCCGAGGGCGTCGACCTCGTCGTCGTCGGCCCCGAGGCCCCGCTCGTGGCCGGACTTGTCGATGCGCTCGCGGAGGCCGGGATCGCCGCCTTCGGGCCGAGCGCCGCCGCCGCGCGCCTGGAGGGGTCGAAGACGTTCGCGAAGGAGATCATGCTCGCCGCGGGCGTCCCGACCGCCGGGCACGCCGTCGTCGGCACCGTCGACGAGGGGCTCGCTGCGGTCACCGGGTACCCGACGGTCGTGAAGTTCGATGGCCTCGCCGCCGGCAAGGGCGTCGTGATCGCGACGACCGAGGCCGAGGCCCGGGCCGCCCTCGTCGACATGCTCGAGACGAAGGTCTTCGGCGACGGTGAGGTGTTCGTGGAGGACTTCCTCGACGGTGAGGAGGTGAGCCTGCTCGCGCTCTGCGACGGCGAGCGCGCCGTCGCCCTCGCGCCCGCACGCGACTTCAAACGCGCCCTCGACGGCGACGAGGGCGCGAACACGGGTGGCATGGGCGCCTTCTCGCCGGTGCCCGGCGTGGAGCCCGAGGTACTCACGGAACTCTCCGCCATCGTGCATCAGCCGATCGTCGACGAACTCGCGCGGCGCGGCACCCCGTTCCACGGCGTGCTCTACGCGGGCCTGATGCTCACCTCGGCCGGGCCGAGGGTGCTCGAGTACAACACGCGCTTCGGGGATCCGGAGACGCAGGTGGTCCTGCCCCGCCTGCAGAGCGACCTCGCCGAGCTGATGGAGCGGTCGAGCCGCCCTGGTGGGCTGGCCGGCGCCACGCTCGAGGTCGATCCGCGGGCAGCCGTGACGGTCGTGCTCGCGAGCCGCGGCTACCCGGCGTCCGCCTCCAGGGGCGACGAGATCTCCGGTGTCGACGCAGCCGACGCCCTGCCCGACACGACCGTCTTCCATGCCGGTACCGCAGGCGGCGGGCAGGACGGCGAGGCACTCACGACCGCCGGAGGCAGAGTGCTGGCGGTCACGGCGCTGGGAGAAACCCTGTTCGCGGCGCGCGAGGCCGCGTACACTGGCGCTGACGCGATCGCGTTCGACGGCCGGCAGCTCCGAGGCGACATCGCCGCCGCTGCCACGCAACAAGCCGGCTGACGCACCAGCGCCGCCCGCGCGAGCCCCGACACGGGGCCCGGGCGCCCGCACTGACGGCACCACACGTGCCATCGCACCAGCCACGCCTCTCTCAGATCTGACGGGTCCAACACATGATGCCGACCGAACCCAGCCTCCCGACGCTGACCCAGACCGAGGTCAGTGCGCATGAGGCCGAGCTCGGCCCGCTCGTCGGCATCATCGTCGGCTCAAAGGCCGACCTCGTCTCCGTCGCCCCGGCCGAGACGATCCTGCGCGACGCCGGCGTGCCCCTCGAGACCACGGTGATGTCGGCGTACCGCAACCCCGAGCTCGTCGCGGAGTACTGCAAGGGCGCGCGCGGCCGCGGCCTGCGGATCATCATCGCGGCCGCCGGCCTCGGCGCCGCCCTCCCGGGCGTCGCGGCCGCCCACACCGACCTTCCCGTGATCGGCGTCCCGATCACGAGCCGCCTCACCGTCGCCGGAGGCCTCGACGCGCTCCTGTCGATCGCCCAGATGCCGCCCGGCGTGCCCGTCGCCACGGTCGGCGTCGACAACTCGAAGAACGCGGCGCATCTCGCGCTGCGCATCCTGTCGATCTAGAGGGCTCCGGCGGCGCGGAGCGGGCCCGCGCGTCGGCTGGCTGCGTAGTCGGCGGGCCCTGGTGGGGCGCTGGCCGCGTAGTCGGCGGGCCTTGGTCGGGCGCTGGCCGCGGCGTCGGCGGGCCTCGGTCGGGCGGCAACTCAGCCGGTTTGAAGGCGGGAGTCAGCGGGACCGGCGGCGACGGCGTTGCTTGCTGTTGGTTGGTCGGCGGGCCACTGCACGGTGGGCGGTGGTTGGGTCGAAGCGCTTGCGGGTCGGCCGTCTCCGAGGGAGGCGGCGGGCCTGCGCTGGTTGGTGGGGTTCGGCCTGGTTGTGGGGTCGGCGGGCCTCGGCGGGGCGCCGTTATGTCGGGTTGGCGACGACTGCGGGTTTGCAAGGACGGGGTTCTTGTGAACCTGGAGTGGTTGGCCTGTTCGACCCGGCCGCGGGGTCGGCGGACCTTGGCGTACCGCTTCGGACTCCGTTACTGCGGGTCGCCGAGAAGTGAGCAGGTCGGCACTAACCGCTCCAGTTCAAACCTGCACCCTTTTATCTGGTGCGTCGCCCGGCGCCCGCTGGCGCCGCGGCGAGCGCCGAGTCCCGTCGCAGAATGCGCCTCCCGCCCGCCGCCCTCGCCGGCGGAGTACCCGCCGACATCACCACCAATTCGCTCCCGCGCCCAAAGCGACTCAGTCACCGCGACGTCCTCCAAGCCCGCAAACCCGGCAACTAGCGCCGAGTCCCGCCTTCAAGTCAGCTCAGTCGCCACCCAACCGAGGCCCGCCGGCTCCGCAGCAATCCCACCGCCGATCCCGCGGCAAAGCCAACCCCGCCTTCGAGCCAGCCAAGGCGCCGCCCAGCAAAGGCCGGCGGACCCCGCCGCCATCCCGGGCCCCCAACCACCCGCCGCCCGTTCAGATCACGCAGCGCGCCGGATTCTTGATCTCGACGACGCGGCCGTCCGGGTAGGTCACCGTCATCAGGGTGTAGGTGTAGTTCGCACAGTCGTTGAAGCGCGGGCGTGTCGCGACGACCGTCACGGGCGTGGTGCCGGGTGTCGCCTCGAAGCCGAGATCGATGCCGGTGGCCGTCGCGCGTCGGCTGCCCCAGCGGGCCCAGGTGAGTCCGGAGAGGTTCGCGCCGGCCTCCGGCGCCTCGGGCTCGATGCCGTCTGCGAGTCCTTCGGCGATCTCCTCGGCCGTCAGCTGCGGACGCGTGTTGCAGGTGGCCGGCTCGCGGTCGCCCTCCATCACGAAGATGTCGGCGGCGGCGTGCATGCACAGCACCACGGCGCCGGCCTTCGCCAACGTCGGCGGCGGCTTGCACAGTCCGAGGTCGCGAGCGACGGCGGTCGGGACCTTCTCCACCGGGCAGAACCCCTGGCCGGACCCTCCGAGGGTGAGGTGGTCCTGCCACGCGCCTCGCGCGGTTCGACGCAGCACCACGCTGCGCTCCTGACCACAGCGGCGTCCGCCCCGGTCCTCGACGACGGCCCAGCCGGCCGACTTCGTCGACACACGCACCCGGGCGCACGTTCGATCGATCGTCGTCACCGCGAAGATCGCCTTCGCTTCGGTGGTCGACGGCGCACGACTCGCGCTGGCCCCCGTGGGCACCGCGAGCGCGACGAGCAGCCCGGACAGGAGGAGGAGTCGGGCGCGAGGCATACCCCTGGTATCGGACGGACCATCCGCGCGCTGTACCCTGGGGCGCCGCCCGCTCCGCCCGCTCCGTTCGACGGGGCAGCGGGTTTTCGCCCTCACCATGCGTCCCGACCGCCACCTCACCGTCCT